>DMXI01000093.1 GCA_003483885.1 Microscillaceae bacterium | reverse complement strand
AACGCCAATAAACTAAGGCGAAGTTTAGGTCCTTGTTTTTCAAGATAAGACACTCATTAACAGGGGCTTGCACCTTGGTTTTGTTTGAGGATACCTCTAGCTAAGGTTGACGCGCATGCGATTCCATCGGGGAGAAAAGAAGGACTAAGGTGGTTTGGTATGCGAGTAACAAAATATCCTTGAGGAAACAGCCTTGGACTGAAGTCCAATGAAAGCACACAACTAACTCAAGTATGTATTTTAGAAACTTGCTGAGAAAAAAGACGAGAGACAAATTGAGGGGTAAAAATTTAAACAAATAGGCTGATTCAATGATCAAAAGGGGGGAAGTGGCTATTTAACTTGTTTTTGATGACTTCTAAATAAGTGGGTAAATTATTCCTCATCGTATCCAGCCCCTTCTCATAATAGTCTACAAGATACACTTCTCCCTCTTTCATGGCTGGTAATACCCAGGCTTTTCTTGGTTTTAAATCGCCCTTTCTTACGATAATGAGGTTATAATAGCAAATATCTGATTCCCAATCGGCAATAGTGAGTTGGTTAAAATCTGAGATTTCGGTATCGTTATTTATATTTCCCTGGCCTATATCTGCTCCTAAGAATACATTGAAGCCCTCAAACTGATAGTGAGGGTTGTTGTTATCATAGTTACGATAAGTCATTCTATGTCCCTGTTTCAGGATGAAATCTTTGATCGTTTCAAACGTATCATAATTCACTAAATCCGATATGTTAGCAAATGTCATGGCTGCATTTCTATATTCAGGCATATTGGGTAATACGTAAAATGATGAGGAAGCCAGTAGCCACCATTCTATAACATGATTTTTCTGTGATAACGAATATCATATTATAAAAACTACGAGCTTGACAATACTTGATTGAGCGAACGCTTATGAAATGCAGAAGGAGAGAGTCCGGTGATTTCTTTGAATTGCTTCGAGAAGTAAGCACTATCGGCGTATCCCAGTGAATAGGCAATTTCAGTGATCGAGCTTTTTTGTTGACAAGTGATCAGGGTTTTGGCTTTTTCCACCTTTTCCTGGATCACATAACGATTGGGTGACATACCAAAAACCAGCTTAAACTGCTCATAAAACTTAGAACGACTCATGCCGGCAACGCTTGCGAGTTTCTCGATACTCAAAGGTTCCTGAATGTGGTCTCTTATATACTGAGCTACTCTGCTCATCACGTTTTCTGAGCTGTTAAAGAAGTGTAAGAAAGAAGTGCGTGCCTTGGATTGCAAAACCCGAGTGATCAACTCTTTCATGGTAAGGTTGATGAAATAATCACGGTGTGGGTTGTTTTCCTGAAACAGAAACACCAGGTATTGGATGGTATGCATAATCCCTATGTCCTGAAGATGGGCTCCGTCCTTAAGGTTTACCTGTTTTTCTATATTGATAGAAGCATCAGTACGGTTATAAAAATCATACTTTGTTTCTTCTACGATCTTCTCATCTGGCACAAAAGCCATACACTGTACCGGATTGTCTAAACAGGCAGTGGGAAAGTCTATTTTTAGATTGGTATGAGAAGGGATAATCAGACTACTCCCTGGCTTATAATTGAATTTACCAATGCCCTCCATATCGATAAACTTATCTCCCTTTAGCATAAATGCAAAAACAGGTAGACTAAACTTCATCTGCACATCTTTACATTGGGTAACTGTCTCGTACAGATGCAATTCGCTATCTTTAGAGGCTATGATCGCCTTATTCTCGACCATTACACCTGACTTTTCAACGCTAAGGTACTGTTGGAACATATTTCTCATCTAGGATAAAAATACAATTAATTTGAACTTTTTTCATAAGAAATAAGATTTTATTATGCGAAATTTGGAGAAAGGCAAATTATTTAATTGCCAACTAACCAGTTTTAAGGTATTACTGAAAAGAAACCAAAGATTGGGTAGCTTGAGCAAACTCCTACTGTATTTTCATTTAGGTTATAGATGACAACTTGTTTGTAAGCAGTGTCATCCTGACGATAGGAAGGATCAGTCAGAGTTACCAGGTGTACTGGGTTTAGAAGCGATTCTTCCTTCGTCAGAATGACAAAAACGAGATGTTGTTATTGGTAGTGCAGCGCAGCATCTGAGTAAAAACGAGCCTACAACTCAGACCCTTCGCGGTGCTCTGGCTGACAATGTGAATACTGGAGAAACCTCCAAATTACCCTGGATGTGCTAGAAGGAATAGCATCAAGTTTTTCTTGAGTAATACCCCTGATCGTGCGCTTTATGATCAGTTCATACTTATTATCAACAGAAGAGATCACAGTATTATAAATCTGGAACAAATCACATCAATATGCAAATACAATCATATTTTAAACAAGCCAAACACTTCATTCATCATCAAGATTTTTCTAAACTTAAAAACCTTCGTTTAGAGAAGCCAGCACATTTCAATTGGGTAGAGGAAATTTTTTATGCCCATAATGTGCAGGAGTTTGGGGAGGAGACCGCTTTGATATGGTGCTATAACGAACAAGAGAAAAAATTCTCTTTCAAAGATATATATAACGAATCAAGTCAGTTTTTAAACCTTTTGAGAAAACATGGGGCCAAAGAAGGAGATCGTATTTATTCTTTGTTGCCCCTTATTCCTGCCAACTGGGTAAGCTTTTTGGCTACTATCAAAGGAGGGTTTGTGATGATGCCCACTGCTACTAACCTAACAGCCCGAGACATTCAGTATCGGTTTGAAACTCTATTTCCCGAGGTTTTTATTACCGACATTGCCAATGCTGAGAAAATTGAGGAAGCAGAAAAAGCTTTCGGCCAAAAAATAAAGCTAAAAGTATGTGTAGGAGGTCGTCGCGAGGGCTGGATTGCTTTTGAGGACTTGGCACAAGAAAGCACCCAAGCCGAAGCTGCCCAAACCAAAGCCGATGACCCGGTACTGTATTTTTTTACCTCGGGCACCACTGGACTGCCCAAAATCGTAGTCCATACCCATTTTACCTATCCTTTTGGTCACTTAAGCACTGCTTCTTGGTTGGGGTGCAGGCAAGGCGATGTACACTATAATATCTCGTCGCCAGGATGGGCAAAATTTGCCTGGAGTAGTTTTTTTGCCCCTTGGAACATGGGCGCTACGATCCTGGCCAACCAAGTAGATAAGTTTGTGCCCAGCCAGCAATTAGAAACCATGCAAAAATATGAGGTCACCTCTTTTTGTGGTTCGCCCACCGTGCTGAGAATGCTCATACAAGAAGATTTCACGGCTTATAATCTCAAACTGCGCACAAGTTGTGCAGCAGGCGAACCACTGAACCCTGATGTGATTCAAAAGTGGAAAGATGCCATGGGCATTGAGGTTCGGGATGGGTATGGCCAAACCGAAACCACTGCGCTTGTGGGGAACCTACTTGGGCAAAATTTAAAGCCAGGGTCTATGGGGCAATCCACTTTTTTGTACGAAGTAGTTATTTGTAATGAAGAAGGTCAGGAGGTGCCGCCGCTTGAAGAAGGAGTAATTTGTGTACGCACCAATACGGGTGTGCATAATGGGATATTCCTGGAATATTTGAATGATACCGAACGCACCCAAAAGGCTTTTAAACATGACCTTTATTATACTGGAGATAAAGCCTACAAAGACAAGGAAGGGAACATTTGGTTTATCGGCAGAAACGATGACGTTATCAAGGCATCAGCGTACCGGATTGGGCCATTTGAAGTGGAAAGTATCTTGATTGAACACGATGCGGTGGTAGAGTCTGCGGTGGTAGCAAGCCCTCATGAAATGAGAGGGTATGCCGTCAAGGCTTTTGTAATGCTCAAAGAAGGGATAAAACCAAGCAAGGCCTTGGCAGATGAGTTGTTTGCCTTTGCTGAACAAAACCTGGCAAAATACAAAGTCCCCCGAGTGATTGAGTTTCCAGCATCTTTACCCAAAACGATCAGCGGTAAAATTCGGCGAGTTGAATTAAGGGCCAATGAAGCCCAAAATAAAATTGATCAGGTAGAAGTACCCCATGAGTACTTTCATGCTAAATATTGATCTGTTGATCAATATAATTTTTTCCAAACCACAAGAAAAATACTATGATTTACTTAGGGCAATCTATACTCAGGATTAGTTATCATCTGGCAATCATTTTTGCCTTGGGGGTATTATTGACGGCTTGTAAAAGGGGGAACACCAACAGCTCCATCCTTGAAACTACTGCTTCGTCGTCGCAAACCAAACCAGAAGAATATAAGCCAGTACCTCCAAAGAAGAAAAAGCCGGCATTTTCGGAATCACAGCAGCAAAAAGGTGAAAGTATTTTAAAACAATACGCGGAATCGGCCAAGGCCATCAATGGCAAAAAGCTGTTTACAATACATTGTGTCTCCTGCCATGGAGCAGATGGAAACCTGGCCATTGAGGGGAAAATATTGACCAAAACCAAGTACCAAAGACCTCAAATCATTACGCAAATGTATTATGGAAAAGGGCTGATGTCTTCCTTCAAGGGAGTAGTTTCTGAAGAGGAGATGGTAGCCATTGCTGCATATGTCATCAGTTTAAGAAAATAATCCTTCACTAACTAACTCCTAACCCCAGTTGATGCCTAAACCAATACCTATAATAACCTCTGTAATCCCAATTATATAGAAGCATGAAAAAGAAAGAAAAATTACTCAACACCATTTTGAAATTACGGCAAAGGTCTGCTGTTTTTTCAATCTTTGTACTTGCTTTTTTTGTTTTCCTGTATTCCTGTCAAAACAAAGGCAGTACTGAGAACGACACCCAGGAACAAGCCGCCAAAGGTTCCAAAGAACACATTGCCAAAGTAACTGGAGCCATTGATGATAATGCATTGCTGAAGGCGGGAACCACTCCTCAAAACTGGATTTCCCATGGGTTGGATTATGCCGAAACGCGTTTTAGTAAGCTGAATCAAATCACGACCCAAAATGTCAAGAATTTAAAATTGGAATGGTCTTATAACCTCAATGCAAGGCGAGGAATTGAGGCTACGCCGATTGTAGTAGATGGTATTATGTATCTCACGGGTACCTGGAGTAAAATCTTTGCCATCAATGTGAGAACCGGGAAAGAAATCTGGACCTATGACCCCAAAGTACCCCGAACCGTAGGCAAGAAAGCTTGTTGCGATGTAGTAAATCGAGGAGTGGCCATTTATAAAGGAAAAGTGTTTGCGGGCACCCTTGATGGAAGATTACTGGCCATTGACGCAGCCACTGGCCAAAAAGTGTGGGAAAAGATCACGGTGGATCAATCTAAAAACTACACCATTACTGGAGCTCCCCGGGTTTTCAAAGGCAATGTGATCATTGGCAATGGAGGTGCTGAAATGGGCGTAAGAGGATACATTACAGCCTATGATGCCGAAACCGGCAACCAAAAATGGCGATGGTATTCAGTACCTGGCGACCCAAGTAAACCTTACGAACATCCTGACCTGGAAGCTGCCGCTAAGACCTGGGACCCTGCGGGCAAGTATTGGGAAGTAGGAGGAGGAGGCACTATGTGGGACGCCATGGCTTATGATCCGGAATTGGATTTGATGTATGTGGGCGTGGGGAATGGTTCTCCCTGGAACAGAAGACTACGCTCACCAGGTGGGGGAGACAACCTCTACTTATCTTCTATCGTGGCACTCGATCCTGACGATGGTTCTTATAAATGGCACTATCAGGAAGTCCCTGGCGACCATTGGGATTATACGGCCACCCAACCGATGACCCTGGCCGACCTTGAAATTGATGGGAAAATGAGGAAGGTAATCTTGCATGCCCCTAAGAGTGGTTTCTTTTATGTAGTAGATAGAACCAATGGAGAGTTTATATCCGCAGATAAGTACGTAAATGTAAATTGGGCCACCCATTATGATAAAAAAGGCAGGCCAGTAGAAGTACCCGAAGCAGCTTATAAAGACAACGACTTTGAACCTATTCCTGGTGCTTTTGGCGGGCACAACTGGCACCCTTGGTCTTACAATCCCAATACGGGTTTGGTCTACTTTGCGGCACAGGGGGTACCCTTGGTGATGGCCGACCAAAAAGATTTTAAACACAATACGATGGTGCCAGGCGCACCCATGTCGGGGGCTGGATGGAACATGGGCTGGAAAGCTTCCGCTACTGCTCCGGTAGGTCCTGCTTTTGGAAAACTGGTGGCCTGGGACCCTGTCAAGAAAAAACCAGCTTGGGAAAAACCATTGACTGGTCCCTGGAATGGCGGTACACTTTCTACCGAAGGAAATCTGGTATTTCACGGAGCAAATGATGGTAATTTTAGAGCGTTTGACGCCAAAACGGGTGAAAAACTCTGGGAGGTATACCTCGGAACGGGTATTGTGGCAGGGCCTGTAACCTACGAAGTGGACGGTAAACAATATGTGACCATTGCTGCGGGATGGGGAGGCGTATATGGCCTCATGCAAACGCACTCAGGAGATGAGGGAGATCGAAGAGTATATACATTTAGCCTGGATGGTAAAGGAACCATGCCCACTTTTCCTAAAAAGGAAGCCAAGGCGCTTTTGAAAGGGGTAAAATATAACCCTGAACATGTGGCAGAAGGTACTGGCCTATATGTAGCCAATTGTTCTTTTTGTCATGGAGTGCCTGCGGTAGACCCAGGAGGAAACATTCCAAACCTTGGCTATTCAGCCCCAGCCATTATTGCCAATATGAAAAACATTGTACTTACTGATGCAAGGTTAGGCTTGGGCATGCCCAATTTTTCGGGCAAACTAACCGAAGAGGACGTGACCAAAATTACAGCCTTTATACAAGGAACTGCCGATGCAGTGGCCAAGGCTAAAGCCGACGCTCAAAATAAAGAGTCCACAGGAGGAGATTAATTGTCACTGCTGCAAACTCTGCATTATAGTAAACCCTGATAAACTCAATCTCAGGGTTTACTTACTTTATATCAATCCTCTATGATTATACATACCCCAAAGAGAACGAAACACTGACTACCGAAGAAGTGATGGCGTTTTGCCATAATAAAATCCCCAACTATTACAAGTTACCGAGAACTTCCTGATTACGGTTACCAAAAAGATCCGAAAGGTAGAAATGCGCTATCAGGATCAAAGAGTTAATATTAGACAACGCTACTGCAATGGATTAGGATAGCTATTACGCAGGAGGTATGAAAAAATTTCAGGCTGTTTGTTAAAATATCTCAGATAAGAAAATTGAGATCAGGTTGGTGGTTCTATAAATTTACAGTAATACCAATTCACAGCTGTAGGTTTTCTGATATTACTTACTCAGCGTTGGCCTTGTGGTCATTTTTGCCGAAAACAGGTGTGTGGCTTTTTGCAAAGGATTGGTGTAAGTTCAACCAGGGCTGGAATGTTTAAACATACTCTCAGAAGTCGTCTCGATTTCTCATTTTTAACTTTACCATCAACTCATTTAACCCACTAATATCTCAATAAAATGGATTACTCTAACCAACAAGATAAAGCCATTGTGTTAAAATCTGGAAAACAGCTAAGGCAATTTTATGTAGGTCAAATTATGTATGTAAGCACCAGTGCTTATGTATCCTCAGTTCATTTGATAAATACTCATAAGGTAGAATCTTTTTCGGTGCTTCTCAAAAACATTGAGATGTTACTGGCTCCTTATGGGTTTATCCGGATAAATCGGAATGAGCTCATCAATATGAAGTACTTCAAAGAATTGTATGAAAAAAACAAACACATAGCAGTGATGCAAAACGATCAGGAATTTGTAGTTTCTTGCCGTAGAGTAGCAGCAATTCGTCAGTTTTTGCAAAGAAATATTTAGCCTTTTTCTTCAGAAAGCGATCAGCAATGATTGCTTTCTTTTTTTTCTCCAAAAGCCCCTTTATTTGCTTCGATATTATCATTCTATTTTACTACTACCTCCTCGCGATATTATACTTCCAATACTCTAAAATTGCCGCTGAGTAACCCCCTTATTCACTGTGGTAATACATTCGTAATAAGAAGCTTAACACTTATTAGATTAGTTTTGATACTTCCAACATAGGGCTATGGCAACCTATAAATTTGTGGTAATATTTAACGGTTGAAATTTATCAATTCAGCTTATTTTTTTCCTGAAAAACTTCAAAATACACCCCTCAAATATTCTATTCATTTCATCCTGACATTGTCTTTTATAGGTCAGGCAATGAACGCCCAAAGCCAATGTACACCGCTTAATGTTTCTGGCAAAACGATTATTGAATAATCCACTACGCTTATTAGATAGTCTTGATGTTTGTGTTCTGAATATCAGTTATTTACGTTCTTTATAAAACAAAAAGCGAGCGCCGAAAAGCTTTTAACAGAGTAGGCACAACTTCCATAAAACAACCAAATTTTATGAAGAAATTTGAAAAATTAAACGACAACAAGTTTCAAACTTTAGAGCAGAAACAAATGCAAGCAGTAAGAGGAGGTGATTCCTGGATTCCTGGCGATGTAGCTCAGAACACCTACGATGTTCATATCACTCGTTTGCACGGTGAAGTACGTGAATTGGTAGACGTTCGGTATTATAATGAAATAGGCCAATTAGGGCCCATCATTTATCTTTAGAAGATGAACGGAAGTTTTCAACCCCTAGCTTAGCGGGTTTATTGTGTTTAAAATAAGTAAAATCATATAATGTGAAAAATATAATCTCTGAGGGGCTTTGACCTCTCAGAGGTTTATACCCTGCTTGCTTTTCTTAAACCTAGGTAGCATTCAAACAGCTTTTTAAATACAAATAGGAAAATAAATGATACTAATATTAAGCAAACCGGATGATGCCTCTGTTGAAAAGGTGATGGATTGGTTAAGGCAGTGTGATTATCCTTGTGTTAGGTTAGACCCTATAGATCTTATAGAACAGGCTAGTTTCTGTTCTTTATACCCTGAAAAACTGGAAGTTGGACAAAAAGTGATAGATGTGACTCAGGTACATGCAGTTTGGTATCGTCGAATGAGCAACTTTACCGACTCCAAATATTTTGAGCATAACAAAAAGAAGCTTGTCAAACAAGCTATAGCTCAGCTCTCTCAAGAGTACAATGCCATTGCCGAAGGATTACCTGCGCTATTGCCTCAAGCTTATTGGTTAAACACACCTCTTAATGATAATGTGAATAAACTGCAAGTATTGAGTATAGCTCGTCAATGTAAGCTACAGGTTCCTGCCACTTTTATCGTGAGTACTCGGGTTCGATTGGCAAAGCTGCTAAAGGAGTTTGCTTTGATCTATAAGTCGGTATACAATTCCATATTTATGAAAGTCGATCAGGGGTTTTATACCATGTATACCCAGGAAATTACTCAAGAAACCATTCAACGATTAGACACTACTTTTTACCCATCATTGGTGCAGCAAAAAATTGAGAAGTTATATGAAATTCGCAGTTTTTACTTAGAGGGTCAGTTTTATTCTATGGCTATATTCTCACAACAAGACAAGCAAACTCAAGTAGATTTTCGTCAATACAACCGACAAAACCCAAACAGGTTTGTGCCTTATCAATTACCCTCAAACTTAGAAAGTAAACTTACCCAACTTATGCAGCAATTGCACTTAAATTGCGGTTCTATTGACCTAATCAAGGGAATTGATGGTCAATTTTATTTTCTGGAAGTAAACCCCATTGGCCAATACGGCATGACCTCTAATCCTTGCAATTACAACTTAGATCAGATAATTGCCCAACATCTCATTAAACAAGACCTGGCTTATGAAAAAAAAGCAATTCATTGAAACTTTAGAACCTGCCACCTCAAAACTATATGCTCTCGATGTTCTATTCGCTGAGTTTCAAGAGAATCAACCTTCTGTGGTAGCGCAGGTACCGATGAAAATACCTCAGCTTACTTCTTCCCAATATGATACTGAAGACTTTTTACCTGAGCATTTTTACAAACCCATTTCTACTATGATCAATACCGTTCCTCTGTCACCATCAAAAAATACCCAATCATGAGGCAAGACTATTTTGTGCTATTTGCTTGTTGTATTCCAGTAAAAGGCCATAGTCGTAGCACTATTTGTGATCTGCAACGCAATTCTTTTGAGCTAATTCCGAATATATTGTTTGAGATACTTACCGAACATGAAGGGAAAGCTATGCAGACTATTTTTGCGACTTATCACCACGAATACAATCGAGAAATCGAAGAATACCTGGATTTTTTAGTAGAGAAAGAATATGGTTTTTATAGTGCTGAGCCTCAAAGCTTTCCTAAACTTGATCTTACCTGGCACAACCCCTTTCCAGTGACCCATGCGCTTGTAGATTTTGATGAAAAAAGTAAACATCCATTGCCTCATATTGTGAAGCAACTTACGGCAATGTTTTGCCCTGCCATTGAACTCCGCTTTTTTCATGCTCCTTCATTAGAAGTTTTAGAAAATACCTTACAAACCTTTCAGGATAGTCCTTTTCGCAGTGTGCAAATGATTGCAGGCTATTCTAAAGATCTGACAATTGCTCAATTAACTGCTTTAGCTTATCAATACCCAAGGTTACAGAGTTTGGTGATTCATTCCACACCCTCGGAAAATATACCTGCTTCTTCCGACATTTCAATTCCTCATTTGACATTTATCGAACAAAACCTCTCTTCCGAAGCTTGTTGTGGCAATATATCTCCTCGTTACTTTACTGTAAACAGGCAATTTTTTACCGAAGCGCAGACTTTCAACAGCTGCCTCAATCGTAAAATCAGCATAGACAAACGAGGCTTTATTAAAAACTGCCCTTCTATGACGCAGCATTTTGGACATATTGAAGCGACCTCCCTGGCCGATGTAGTAAAACAACAAGCTTTTCAGAAAGCCTGGCATATCTCCAAAGACCAAGTCACGACTTGCCAGGATTGTGAGTTTCGATACGTTTGCCACGATTGTCGAGCTTATGTAGCCAATCCTGGTAATGCACTATCTAAACCAGCCAAGTGTAGATACAACCCTTATGAAGCTACTTGGGAAGCCGCTACGATAGGTTAAATAAAAAGGAGTTAGTTGAACTCCTTCCAAATTTTGGGTTACGCGCTGGCCCTCGAGGTCAAAGTCGCAAGTTCAAGTCCTGTGGGTGCAGTTGGTTACAATACCCGACTGTCACGCTATGGGTCGCGGGTTCAAGTCCCGCATGGCTACCTTGTTACGACTTGGCCCCAGTCTAGTGAAAACCTTGGCTGCTGAACAGATGGCACAGTTGCCAGCGCAGGCGTTTGGTAAGCAAGAGATCAGGAGTTCATAGCCAAAGTAGTGACTTTGTACCCCAAGTAGTGCGTTATTTCTCTAACTCCGTTGGTAGAGCATCTCGCTTTTAACCATACGTTACCTTTGACACTGAATTTCGCTACCTTAGCACCGTTAAAGTTCAGAGAATATTGGCTAAGTCTCTATCGCTAGCCCCAGTACACGAGTAGGCGACATTCATGCAGCGAGTTATCGTGAAAACGGCTCTATACTGGGAGGTTTTTTATTAAAAAAACAATGTATTTGAGTATTTAAGGGAGATCTCTGCCAATTCTTTGGAGAGTCGCCTGAAAAAACACAAAAATGAGGGCGTTTTAGGGTAATTATAAGGTGTAATTGAGAGTAAGGCGAGTTATATTCAAGGTATACGCGATGTATACTGAAAACCCCAAGGGTGAATACCTTGAAAACCTAGTGAAAAACCAAGTTTTGACTGAGGTATTGATTTTTAAAACCTCTGTTTAGAGCGTATGATGCGTAAAAATGCCGGTTTTAGTTCAATTCTTAAGTTGGACGTAAACGTAACCTTATTTTTGCAAAGTGTAACGCTAAATCACCCCGAAAATACTTGAAAAACCTAACGATTTTGAAGAGGAAAACGAGTATTTGATGATACCTTCATTCGACTTGTTAAAAGTCCTTCAAAAAAACATCAAGTATTGGCAATTTTAGGGAGTAAAAATGGTGATTGACTAGGTTCAGCCAATTTTCATGAGAGGGTATATTGGCTGCTTTGAATATTGATCTATCATACTCAATAAAATAATCGGTTTTTTGAGTGAATTTGCCTTGATTGGAACAGAAAATAAGGATCTGATTCTTCATTCTCAGTTCGTGACTCACATTTAATAGGTAAAAAAAACAATTTTAACCCAAATCCTCACGATACGAGCCGACATTGGGGTGCCAAACCTCACTCTGAGAGGTCATGATCCCAATCAAGTGGCTTGAATATATAAGGTTAAATGGTACAGCATGTAGTGGCGCAACCCTAAGACGTTCATTCTAAGGCAGGATCATTGTTTTCATTCTGGAAAACCGAGGTTCGATTCCCTTTTATCGCTTAAAATAACATAAAAAAGAGGGCTTTAACGTCTGGGACTACGCACGTGAGAGACCGAACTGTCTCACGACGTGCTGATCCCAGTAAGTGAAAGCTAATCATAGGCTATTGCACACCTGATAACACACTACTATACTCGGTTACTTTCCAGATATTGCCCTCAGGTGCTACGGTAATTGGGCGGGGAGAAGCAGCTCCCGCGGTAATGACAAATAATTTTTTACGATTGGTTCCCGCTACGTCTTGCAAATTGGTAAACTCCATGCGAAACGGAGTAGCGGGTTGGTAACCATTGGTAGGGGTAGCCCCTTTATAATAAGCCCTGGTGAGCTCGGGATGGTCTTGCAGCTGCACCTTGATGAGCGACATCTCCTGACTGAGCAAGGCAAAGCCGTTGTAGCTTTCGTCGCCACTATCAGACTTGATGGCTGGCCCGGTAGCCGAAGTGACCAATGCTTTGACTCCTTCACCGTTGTATTGTTGGTATACATTCAAGGCCATAATAAACATCGCAGCCCCTCCCTGTGGGGTAGTGGCCACACTTTGTTGTACTTCCTGAAAGCGCTGAATGTGCACTGGCAGACGATTGAGTTCTACAAAATAAGTATCGTTGGTGCCTACAGTATCGGTGCCAGCCGTGGCTGCAATAGGATCGCCCAAAGGTACATTTTCGTTCAATAAATTGTCAATACTTTGGCAAGCACCCAATAGGCCAACGCAAGCGAGGCATAAAAGTAAATGTTTCATAGGTTTTAATAAGTTAAGCGTGAGCGCTGGTTTTACTTATTGATAGGGGAGGGGTAAAAAAGGTTAACAAGCAAAACTGCGGAGAATCGAAATCAAGCTTAGCGTTTGTACCGATGCAGAGGTATTTTCAATTTAAATTTTGCCTTTGGAATTTATTTGTTCAGCGCATTATATCAAGGAGATCGAAAAGGGTAGAAAAGAAGGAGGTAAATTTAATTTTGCAATACTTTCCAATGATCTACCACCTTCCCGTTTCTGATCGCAAGTATATCGCCAAATTGCAAAAACACAAACTCACTTTGGGTGGGGCGCAAAAATACAAAGTCGTCTACATTTAAATCTACTTTGGCGGCGGTATTGATCATAGATTGATTGGTAGAAGGCCCAAAAATAGTGTTGATCGAAGTTTTAGGCGGATAGCAAAAGTCGGCTTTCCAATATCCACCATAAATAAAGTAAGATTGTTTAAACGCAGGTTTCCATACATTCAACACGCCTTTGAGTTTCTCCAGCAAAGGCAAGGTCGTTCCCTGCATTTTTTTGAGAATAGGAGTGGCTATAAAGCAAGCAGGTACATAATGCGCTAAGGTAGGAATATCAAAATGGGTAGGCTTCACCAATGCTGATCCAGCCGCTACCTCGTTCAGGATTGATGAGTCGTGTTGGTGAAAGGCCAGGGTAGGACTCCCTGCTCCATTGAAAGTAAGGCCGTCTTGCCATAGTTCGGGAAAATCAGTTTTCACCAAGTCAATACAGCTTTTATAGAAATGGTTGGCCAAGCGAAATGATTTTTGAGGAGACCTTAAGGCTTTGGGCAAAGCGGCCACGTGCGGGTCGTACCCCATAAAACCCGAAAATGTTAAGTACTCGGAATGGGTAGCGATCAACTGCAGCACAGTTCGCAAAGCTTTCAAATCGCCGAAACCTCCCCGATGTAGCCCAATGTCTATTTCCAGATTGATCAATAACTTTTGCTGGAATTGTTGCGCCAACTCGAGGTATTGGCGCAGTCGGGTTTCGGTGTCTATCAACCATTGCAATTGTTGCCGAGGCTGAAAGGCCGATTGCGTATCTAAGCTTTCATAAAAATAACGGGTGGTTTGCACTGGCATAGGTTTGCCCAATAAAATAGTTATTTTGTCACCATAATGGTGGGCCAGAGTGGATAGAAATGGTTGATGAAATACCATCAAACGATTGGTACTCGTTTTTTCCATGACATAATCCAACAAAGGAATGGAAGGCAGTGACTTTACCACAATTCTAAAATCTATTTCGGGACGAATAGATTTTTGAAAAGTGTCAAGGTTTTGGTCTAGCCGATCCAAGTCAATGAGCAGCGATGGAACAGCCCTTTTGTAAGATTGTAGGGTGCGATTAAGTTGTTGGAAATAGGGGTGGTTCATAGAGGGCAAATTTTCTTAAAGGTAAGGAAAATAATGGATACCCAACTTAGAAATACGTATACCCAAAGAGACATCCAAAAAACATTTGAAAACCAATACCTTAATAATCAACAACAATGAAAACGAATCTATGGCTTGGTAAAACACATTTAACCCCATTTCGGACTTATTCCTGGTTTACTTTCCTAATGCTACTGGTGCTAGGGAGCTGTCAGCGGCGTTGTAGTTTTACTCGAGTGATTAAGAAGGATTCCAAAAAAGTACAAATCAATGGAGTACCTGTAACCATTAAGGCTGCACTCAAAAAAACAACTCGTTATCGACGTAATAGTCGAAAGTTATTCGATGTATCCAAAACTTCCGCCTCTTATCGGGTAGTAGTAGAAGTAGCCATCGATGGCAAGGATTATTTGGTACAAACCTTACCTGCCAAGGCCAAAGAAAAATTGGAAACTTATGAAGATAAAGTAACCTTGAAAGCGGCTAGTGATAACTATTACCTGGCAGCTGCTTATGAGGGTCAAGTACAGGTGATTTTACAAAAAATGGGAAAACGCTACTATGAATCTCCTTATGGTAAAAAATATGAGCAACAATCAATGGCTCAGATCGACTTATCTACCTTGCCCAATGAAGCTGCTTTTTTGCAAGATATTATTCACCATCGAGTACAGGTGATGAGAGGCAAGGCTAAAGACCCTGCTGAGCAGGCCTTTGTGGAGTACTTTTCACAGCAACGCTTAAACGAAGAAGAAACGATCACCTTATTCCAAGGTTGGCCCAACCGAGCCTTGGCTGCCGCTTATTTTACCCCTAAACGAATCGGTCAGATTAAGAATAAATACCCCAAATGGAAGGCTGCTGCTAAGGAGAAAACCAACAAATTTCTGAAATCTAACCGGGGCTTTATGAAAAAACAGATTCCCAATTATATTCAATTATTTTTGGCATTGGCCGAGCAAGACGAAATACAAAAGCTTGATGTCACCTTGGTAGATAAATGGGGCAATACCTTTGAGGATGTAGCTACCGCCTATTTTCTGGAAAGGGTAAGAATGACAGATGAAGTAGGCGTAACACTCGAGAAACGATACGTAGATCAAATCGAAGCCCGCAGCATTCAGATTTTGCAAGGCTCCAACGTAAAACGAGCAAAGAGTGCCATAGAGTTTCTTTTGCTCATTGGTAACGGTCAAGCAGTACAAGCACAACTGAATACCTTATTGAAATCTACTCGTTATTGGGAAGATGAATATCGGGTAAAGATGCTGGTAAACAACAACTATGATTTGTACCCTCCTAAAATGCAGCAACAGATTACTTCATTTTACGAAGTCTTGTTTATGGAATATATTCAAGCCCAAGGTGCTAGCGATGACCAGGAGCATCGTGCATCTCGCAGGCCCATGAAAATTGCTGGAGTATACAATTTTTTGAGAGATAAAATTAGTTGTGAACAGCTCAAAAAGTTGCGCAAAAGCTACGAGAAAACCTATGATCGGGGAAGTAGGGTATTTTTAAAAGAGTCGGCCAAATGTGATTAATGATGGCTTTGGGAAGCAAACAGCGCTGAACTTGTTTGTGAAAGTAAGCATTAAGAGGCTCCTTTATGAATGAAGAGCCTCTTAACTTTTGGCTATTGTTGAGGAGAATCGCAATAGTAAATACCTGCACCAACACTGTTAAACAAATCTATAAAAAAAGCGTGTGCTTCAGGAGTATCACCTGGTACGTAGATTTCGCCTGCTGCTCCCAAACAAGTGATTCCCCCACCTGTAATCTTTTTGGCTTCTTGACGAGTAATGGCTACTTTTTGAAATTTTTTGAACTTGTTCATAAGAAATAATTTAACGTTTGATAAAATTTTAAGCGTAATTGATCTGCGTTGTTTTATTGAGATGTAAAGGCTTAGCCTTTTTAATTGGATGCTATTACACTGCCATCTCTGCCAACAAATTCTCTTGGGGTTAGACCAAGGGTATTTCGAGTTCCTCCTTTAATTTTTTTGGCTTCTTGTGAGTGAAGTACCTGCTGTTGGAAATTCTTCAATTTCTTCATTGATAAATAATCTAGGGTTGTAAAACTTACTTTAGAGGGGCTTTTCTTTCCCTTGTACTCAATGGTTTAAAGGGAAGATGAATTGCTCACCTTGAATGGTTCAAAAGTAGCTTGATAAGCGGAAAACGAATGAGGTAAATCATTCAAAAAATTGGCGGAATCGTTCAATTAGGGTAATTTTTAAACATACTCTCAAAAGAGTGCCCCACTAATGACATAACAATTACGAAAATCAGGTGCGCGATTTTTTACACGCACCTTTTTTAAAGCAAAGCTATTTATTCAGCAGTAAAGTCGTATTTGGGTGGGCAGTGTAAATCCATAATACCGTGTTGGGTCATTCCTTGGTAAATGGCTTGCCCGGTAGCGCTAAATACTACTCGATAACAGCCTTGAAACTTCCAACGGGTATTTTTGTGATAATATACCATGCTTCCACATTCTTGAAATGATTCTCCTCCTCTGATATTCTTTTTTTCTGAATTGCTAAGTACTTGCTTCTTGAATTGATGTAATGATTTCATGTTTAGTTTGAGTTTAAATAAAAAAGCCACAACGGCTTCCTGATGAAAATTTGAGTGACAAAAGAAGGGGAAAATGAACAGATTCTGTTGGGCAGATCATTCAAACTATTGGGTAAATTCGCCAAAGAATGCTAAAGGCTTAAAAAGCGAGAAAAGAGCGCACTAAAAGCAAACAATATCAAACAAAAAAGCCTCAACATACGGATGTGTTGAGGCTTTTGGGCTTCTTACCGGGGTATTTTCATACAGTATACCAGTACTGCAAAACCTGGCATTGTATTGAAAATATTAGAAAATAAGCCAATAGATTCTGGTAAGAAGTATAGCGCATTTTGTGGTTAATAAAGGAAATTTAAAGCTGCTCGATCATATATAGAAAACTCACCAGGAGTACCCAACCCACCGCAAGACAACATGATTGATTGTGCATCGAAACTGGTAGGGGTGCCAGGAATATGAATAGCACCAATGCTACCACTTCCTTCGTTGCCACCACTTCCACAGCTGATAGAACGGTTAAACCAGTCGGTATGACGGAAACCAATGCAGTGACCCATTTCATGCATCACAATGTGGCGAGCTGTTTGTAGACCTGCATTGTTTACACCAGAGTTCATGCGTACCCATTTGTAAGGTGCTCCACCACTTGGGAAACCAGCACTGGCACCAATAGCTCCGTTAGATACTTGATACACCACAATGTCATATGCATTGAAGTTGGTGCCAAAAGCAAGGGTAAAAGAAAGTGCCAGGTTCTCGGCATTGTAACGATTTACTGCCTGAACCAAAGCATCACGTAAGGTAGTACCCAAGGCATTGCTTCCACCAGTATAGCCCAATACCCTAATAGTACGAGGTTTACTTACCAAATTAAAGGTGCGATATTGCTCTCCTTTAGGTCCCTTCAATACCTTTGAGTTTTTCATTTGCTCAAATTGCGCGTCAGAAACAAATAGATCATTTAGACTATAACCAGTGATTGTTTCTCCACTCAATGGATTGGTGATGTTACCATGGGTGGCCTTGCGGGCATCGATACCTAGCAAAGCAAATTGTTGGATTACTTCTTCACTAATACTATTGTTAGTTACATCTTGTACAGGGGTTGCTTCTTGTTGTTTACAAGAAAATGTGAACACAGCGAGGATCATCATCACCGCACTGCTAAGTAGGGTTATTCTTCTCATAATTATGTAATGTGATTAAAGTATAATTGTGTAATATATGATTTGGATAATTGCGTGAGCAGCAAGAGTTTAAGCTTAATGCTCAGCAATGATCACGAAGTAATGTTAGGGATTTGAGCGGGCTTTTGACAAGAATAACAAGTATACAAAAAGTAAGCAGAAACATTTTGCCTCAAATTGAGGAGTATACAACGAGTGAACTAGAGAATAGCCGAAAATATAAAACACTACATCATAAGTAAACAAGATGAATTGTTAATGATTTTTACTTTTTTAAAAGGTTGTTTTTCAGGGTTTTACTTCTTTCGAATAAACTCAAGAAGTGAACAAGCTCTTGAGTTTTGTTAACTGGTTTTTAGTGGGATATCTTCGCTTTTTTAAAGAGTGAAATGATTTGTTGTAAATATTTTTTTGGGGCAAGAGGTTCGTCTTACTACTTATACTTCCTATACTTTGAAATTCAGGCAAAGCAATGATCTCTTGGTACTACCAGGAACTTTCATATTCCAATTCAATTCCTAACTGATCACCTACTTGTTTTACATAGGTTTCATCGGTGCGATAGTAAATAGAAACCCAAAATTGATACCCCGATTCTTTACTGTGTTGTAAATTTAGATTGAAACCATCATCTGTGTCAGATAAATGGAGATCATCAGCACAAATTTCATTATCACCCAATCCTTCAGCTTCAAACATAAGGGCCAAGTCTTTGGGTTGCAGGGACTTTTTAGCTTTAGATAAATCAATTGTTGAAGATAACCCAAACTGTCCAGTATTGAGGGTATTCGCTATATCAACTAATTTTAAGTCACTACAGCTCATTTGAATATTAACTGGAGCTGAAAAGTAGGCGTCTAAGGCTTTGAGTAAATTGCTAACAAATTCAATTCTTTCTTGCCCTTGAAAATGATTTTGGGGTAGGCCAATCTTTATATTGCCCATTCTATAATTATTAGATGCGGATGAGTCTATACTCGAATTTGGTATATAAGTACTGCCATGGGCATACGAATAACCCGAGGCATTTAATTGCCAGGTATGAGATATGCCAGTGCTTGAGTTGATGTCTACCAATTGACCGATGAGCTGCTTGATATTGTCATGCTTGAATAAACCCAGGTAAATGCCCCGTTCTTCGTACAAGTACAAAATTAATTCAGTGAGTTTACGTTTTGATTCTTCTAAATCTTTATAGGGTAGACTAATGGTTATATTGAGGGGATTATTTTCATTATCAATATCTAACCGATAACCAAAGCTATTATCAGCATAACAGGCTTCCGTATAAATATTACAGTAGTTATACAATGTTTCATCAGCAATTAACTTGATGATTGCTTCGGAACGCAAGGCGTAGTTCACTTCTGAAAGTGAATATAAGCCGTCTTCTAATGGCCACTGTTCTTGAATAATTTTGAGGTTTCCGAGGGTTTTTAAATGAAAACTAGCATAATATAATGAATCCTCGGTTTTGATACATTTCTGAAAACTCTGATGAATAAGCGTTATTTGCTGCGCTAAGGTTAAGGTTTCCTTTGAACGATATATGTGATAAGTGAGTCCCATGGGCGTATAGATGCTTACTTGATAAACTTGTAAAGCAAGTTAAAAAAATATCGCTGTATAAATTGAAAAGAATTTTAAGCTTACTTGCTCAAAATCTCGTCGAATGCCAATTTACCATTAAAAAAACGTTGACTTTTCCCACCTAATATTTCGAGAAATAGCTCAAAAGGCGTAACTTTGAAGAAAAACTTTTCGAGTGAAAAATGGGCGTGAAGCGAGGCTTTTCAAATTAAAAATGTAAAA
>DMXI01000278.1 GCA_003483885.1 Microscillaceae bacterium | reverse complement strand
GTTCAACATTCAAAACTTGCGTAACTCGAGTTAGTTATTCTTTTTCTTTTTGTGCTTGGGCTTGTTTTTATCAACGTAAGATTTCAACTGCTCATAGTCAGTATACTCTTGCTTGCTTATTTTAAGGCTCCCATTGTCAAACTTAAGGTGCAATTCTTTGTATTCGTCATTGAAGGTTTTCACCTTTTCTTCGTTTACAGATAACAACTTTGCCAATTCATATATTTTGGTGCGAAAAATATAGGGCTGCTTCACATATAACTTCTTTTTATTGACCGTGATTATTTTGTAGGTCAAAAACATACGAATATTGATCAATAACCCCAATAGAGTGAGCACAACAATACCTATATATACCAAGGTGTTTTTGTTTTTGATTGACACCAAAAACAAACTCGCAGCATAACAAATCACTGCAAATAAACCCAATGAAACTATAGCCTTACCTTTTGGTTTGCACTCTATCATACCCGTTTTTTCTTTCTGTATTTTTTGTAATATCCGTCGATTTGCAGGCGCAAATATAGGAGATGTAGTACAGGAATTGAAGGATAGTTTAGGTAATTTTTTGAATATTTGCAGTGCTCATTATTCAGTCAGAGTGTTTGGTAGCTCTATGATAGCGCATGACAATATTGGGGTCGGGGTGCAGCGAAATAGCAGCCTTATCTTTATCGGCATAGTCTATTTGCGATAATACAAAGCGGATAGATTCTAGCCGGGCTCGTCGTTTATTGTTGGCCTCTACGATGATCCAAGGGCTAAACGAAGTGTGCGACTTACTAAACATCTTCTCTTTGTACTCAGTGTATTTGTCCCACATGCTTTGCGCTTTTTCGTCTACCGGGCTCAGCTTCCATTGTTTCAATGGGTTGGTTTCCCGCTCTTTGAATCGTCTTTGTTGCTCTTCCTTAGAAATGGCAAACCAAAACTTGATGAGTTTTAGGTGATCTTCATAGAGCATATGTTCAAACTCTGGCACCTGATGCATAAACTGTTTGTATTCTGTTTTGGTGCAAAAACCCATGGCTGGTTCTACTACGGCTCGGTTGTACCAACTACGATCAAAAAAAACGATTTCGCCCGGATTGGGTAAATGCTTGACATACCGTTGAAAATACCATTGGCCTTTTTCTACATCTGAAGGCTTAGGCAATGCGACTACCCGCATGGCTCGCGGGCTCAAGTATTGCATAAAACGTTTGATCGTACTACCTTTTCCGGCGGCATCTCGCCCTTCAAAAATAATGGCTACCCGTTTTTTTTCTTCTTGTACCCACTTCTGGAGTTTGACCAACTCTATTTGTAAAAGCTTTAGCTCTTCTTCGTATTCTAACCTTTCTTTGACCCTTGTCCAATCAATGTTTTTCTCTTTTAACAACTCTTTGAACCCCTTGCGGGTGTTGATAAGCGCCAAATCTTCGGCCGTTAAATTAAATTCTGACATAGGTTTTTATTTTATTGGTAAATTACTCGCACTCGGTTTTTGGATAATGCACGAACAAAAGCGTAAATCATCGAATTATTAAGATAGCAAATTATATTTATAAAATCCTGATTTTGAGTACTTTTGTATTCAAACAAATCGTTGTGAGGGTATGTATATGTATTCAATGTAAAAATTAAACCCTCTATTCTGAAAATAAAACTTTATGGATTGCATTATTTTAAATCTGCGCTAACTCCCCGCTTATGTCTGAAAAAAAAGAGATCATTCCCATTATTTCGCCAACGACGAATCAAAAATTATCTGACCTTCAAAATCAATTTAATAAATACACCCAACGCATAGAAAAACTTAAGAAAAAAGTAGATGAACTTCGCCATCACAACCAAAAATACCAGGATCGTTTCTATCAGGAAATTTTACCCTTAGAAGACAAAATGATCGCCGCCAGGGCTTTGTTTGTCAGAGCGCTGGACAAGGCATATCAGAGTAATTTTTTTCGTTTGATAGAAAAATTAGCGATTCAGGAAATCATTCAGGAAGAAACGTTTCACCTCATTGATGAATATGGTCTGGAAGAGCTCATTGAAATCCATGATCGTCATTCAAAGCATACTTACGCGCAAATAATTGAAGAAAGAGATGAAATTGATCAAACGTTTGCTAAGGCTTTTTTTGAAAATATGTTTGACATAGAAATTGATGAATTGGCTGATTTGGATAATCCGGAAGATATGGCCAAAATTCAGGAAGAAATCGAGCAAAAAATAGCAGATCGCGAGAAAGCCTACCAGGAGGAACGGAAAAGTCGCCAAAAGTCAAAAACAGGCCAAAGCAAAAGCAATGAAAGAGCGCAAAAGTTGAAAGAGGAGGCCCAAAACTTAAGCAAAACCAGTCGGATAATTTATACTGAGTTGGTAAAAGCACTACACCCTGATAAGGAACCCAACGAAGCTGAAAAGTTACGTAAAACAGAAATTATGAAACGAATAACGGAGGCTTACAAGAAAGGGGATTTTTTTGAGCTTTTACGCCTCCAGATTGAACACAAACAAGGAGACAGCCAGATCGAGAACCTAACCAATGACCAGCTTGAGTATTACAATCAAATTTTAAAAGACCAAGTTTTGGATTTACAACAAGAAGCCAATTTGCTGGCACGTCCTGCCCCTCCTCTCAACCAGGTTTTTAGCAGTCTGAATGCGTCAGAGGTTACATTAAAGGATCAATTTCAGTTGGGTTTGCTCAAAGCCGAAATGGAATTGCGTGAAATTGAGGGCAACCATCAATTTATTCAACAGAACAATAACCTGAGAAAATTTATCCGAGAATATATTATACAGCAAAATGAGATGAATAACTCTTCTGATTCTTTGGACGATTCGTCGGATTGGATGTATTTTAGTGAATAAAAAGTAGTGCCATGAACGAACAACTTCCGATTATAGACGCCCAATCATCCCTAACCAATGATCAAACGGCTTTCAATGATTTTATCCTGAGAATCAATGCATTGAAAGTGGAAATAGAGCAAGTAGAAACCCAAATAAAACAGGCCCGAACTCGTATAGACGAAGAAATAACTCCCTTGCAAGAGCAAGTAGTGGATTACCGCCAAGCCTATGTGGAGCTGCTCGACAAGGCCAGCGACATGTTTTACTTTAGTATGTTTGAGAAACGTCAAATGAAAGCTATGATCTTGGAAGAGGCCTTTACCCTCATTAGTCAGGCTGGGCGCAAAAATCTCAAAACTATACACGACAAATACGCAGAAATGCCTTATGATGCCCTGGAACAAGAAGCCAATGAGCAGGCAAACTTGTTTGTGCAAGGTTTTGTCAAAGAAAATTTTGGCGTAGATGCCGAAAACCTGGATTTGGAAGATTGGAGTAGTTTTCAGGAGCTGAGCGAAAAACTCCCTAAAGCGGCCTCAATAGATCCCGAGACATTGACCATTCCTGATTTCAAAAAACAAAGTCGGGTTTTGTATGCCCAATTAGCCAAACACTTTCATCCTGATACCGAAACCGACCCTCAAAAAAAGCAAGAAAAGACGGAACTTATGCAAGTGCTTACGGAGGCATATCAATCAGAAGACTTTTTTGAGTTACTTCGTTTAGATGCGCTTTATACGTCTGAAGATACTCCTCATTTTAGCATTGACCCAGCGCAGCTCAAAACTTATAATGAAGCGTTGCGTCGTCAGGTCATGGAGCTAGAAATTAAACTAAAAGTGTTGAAAAACCCTCCCGAACCTATGCTCAATGTATATGCAGATTACTGTGGCGAAACACCCACAATCGCAGAAGAAAAGTTTAATAACAAGCGCTTGGCTTGGGAAAAAGACCTCGAAGCGCATCGAACATTTATCAATCAATTGCACGACCGTTACAATCTCAGGACTTACTTACGAAAACAACGTTACAACGACGAACCTTCCCTTTCTTTGTCCGACTTTTTCCCGGTTCTAAAATTTTGGGGCTTTTAATCCAATCCATCTCGTCTGTTTATGGGCTAATAACCTCTGTTTCCTATGAAAAGTCACGATGACTTCAGTGTTTTTTTAAGAAATTCTTTTTCTTTGTGCTGCAAAAAACGTGAAGTCGTAGTGATAGATCAAAAGAAAGTTGTTGTTGTGATGCCGGCCTACAATGCCGCCACTACTCTTGAACAAACTTACCAAGAGATTCCATTCAAAATAGTAGATGAGGTGATTCTGGTAGATGATCATTCTCCTGATAATACCACTGAAGAAGCTCAAAGACTTGGTATACAGAGAGTTATTAAGCACGAACAAAATAAAGGATATGGAGGTAATCAAAAGACCTGCTACACCACAGCCCTTGAAGCAGGCGCAGATATAGTAGTCATGGTACACCCTGATTATCAATACACTCCGTTGTTGATTGAAGCAATGGTTTACCCTATTGCCCGTGGTGTGTTTGATGTAATGCTGGGGTCGCGTATTTTGGGTAAAGGAGCACTAAGAGGAGGCATGCCTCTTTACAAATACATCGCAAATCGTTTTTTGACATTTTTTGAGAATATAATGCTTAGCCAAAAACTAGCAGAGTATCATACTGGATATCGGGCATTTAGCCGTGAAGTATTAGAAAAGCTCCCCTTACACCTCAACTCTGATGATTTTGTGTTTGACAATGAAATGCTTGGGCAAATTACTTATGCCGGATTTGAAATTGGTGAAGTCACTTGTCCCACTAAGTATTTTAAGGAAGCCAGTAGTATCAACTTTAAACGAAGTGTGAAGTATGGATTAGGGGTGTTGCGAGTTTCTATCACTTATCGTTTGCAAAAGTGGGGATTGGGCAAGTTCAAGATCTATAATTTTAAAGAAAGAAAAGGAGTAGAAGCTTCTTCTTAATACAAATTATCCGCTTATTACAAAAAATGACGATATAACGTAAAAAGAACGTTATATCGTCATTTTTTTATCTTTACAGAATACCCAAACAAGTAATTTTTAAGTGTAAAAAACTGACCTACAAGCACTTACAAAAACTGGCACTAGCTTTGTAAAATGTAAAGTGGATTACGAACTAAATTATAGAATTTTTACAATAATATATTATAAAAGCTTTGTGGTTAGGAAAAGAAAAAGACAGTCTGATAGGCTGTCTTTTTTTATGC
>DMXI01000394.1 GCA_003483885.1 Microscillaceae bacterium | reverse complement strand
ATAATGCGAATCAATAGTAGCTTTTAAAAGATGAAGCCAAGAGTTATCTTATTTTTATGGCATCAAAAATAAGATTAATCACCCTTTATGACTTCATCTATGAATGTTATAATACTGAATTAAAATGGCAATGCCAACGATTCAGTCCTAATGGTCATCAAGGCTTCTTCACTGATGAAGAAATCTTGACTTGTTATTTATTTTCAATTATTGAGGAAGAAAAGTTCCTCATCAAAAAAAGCTATCAATTTATTAAAAAATATTGGATAGATTGGTTTCCCAATTTACCTAGTTATCAGGCATTTAATGCCCGTTTAAATCGGTTAGCCCCAGTCCTTCAAGACTTGGTTGCTACCCTAAGTATTTTATTAATGGCGACTGAAAGTACATTTTGCTATGATGGCCTCATAGATTCTTTTCCTATCAGACTTTCTTCAGGAAAAAGAAAAAGCAAAATAGCACCAGAGTACTCAGTAAAAAGTTACTGCTCGACCAAAAATGAATACTATCATGGTATTAAATGTCACGTAATGGCGATGAGTAGAAGTGGGCAACTACCTCTACCTGTATGGATCAAGCTTTCACCAGGAGAAACTCATGATAGTACCCCAGTGAAATTGGATGCTCATTTATTTCGCCACCAACGAATATTTGCTGATAAAGCCTATGACTTTGAGGTACTTAGAGCATTTTTAAGGCCAATGAATTGTGAAGTGATTACTCCTCAAAAAGCTGGAACCAGAGAATCCAAATGGGAGCAACAACAAAATTTGGCTTATCGCAATATTTTGCAAACAGCTGTTTCAGCAGTTAGACAACCGATTGAATCATTTTTCAATTGGCTAAACGAAAAAACAAATATTCAAAACGCATCAAAAGTTCGCTCAAGCAAAGGACTTTGGGTACATACCTTTGGAAAAATTGCCGCAGTGTTGCTTTTAATGCTTCAATTTTAACTATTGATTCGCATTAATAATTAGTGTTTTATAAAGATTTGTCATCAGTACCGAGCCTACGAGTTAAAAATGTTTCATTTTTGAAATAAAGGCCTTATTTTACTCTTCTGGCTCTTTATTATTCAATTCCTTTAAAACCTCCAACGCCAAAAAACCAAAGGTTTTTCCAATGCCTTTTTTGCGTCCATTAATTTCATAACGATGGCTCACATCTTCCCAAAGCTCTAGCGTGATTAATCGGGTACGATCTGGGTCTAAATCAGCCTCAAATTCAAAAAACTTCCCCTCCTCAGTCAGAATAATACCCTCATCGGTATTCCTACCAGGATAATCTTGATCATATTCAATCAAAATAGATGTATTTATATCTATATTTTTAGACGCTAGTAATTGCATCAAAGGAGCGGGCAAATCATGTTGTCGCCAATATTGGGCAAAACGCTTAATGCCTTGTTTCTTACGAGCTACTTGCTCTTGCACATTGAATTGGCGTTTCCCTAGAAATTTTTTGATGTCAAAGTCATCTTTTTTCATTATTTTAATTGTTTGGGTATCCTACACTAAAAATACGTTATGCTCCTCGATAAAATCTTATTTGTACTCTTATTCTTTTTTGCGGGATTCTTTGCCATTGCAATTCTCTCTTTTATGATCATCTTTTTGTTTATCCGAGGACGCAAACTCAAATATGGCGCAGGAAGCTTGATCAGCATTGGGTCGGTGGTAGCAGGAGGCATTGGTGGGTTTATCAGTAGTTTGGTCGCTATTGTACTCATTATCAACAACAATTATCGATGGCTTGAGGTAGGGTCAGTAGTCAAAGCCTTTTTATACGTCATGGGTGGTTTGATGGTCATTGGGTTTGTGAAACGCCTGATCGAAAAACTCTCTAATCCATCTGGCAAACCTCACCCCAGAAATAAGAAATAAGAAATAAGTTAGACAAACTCTACCCTATCATACACCTCTTCCAAGGCAATATTACACCCCAAAATATCAATACTTTCTTTCAACTCACTGGCCGTATTTAATAACCAACCATTGGGTTGACGACGGTATACTTCTATTTGGGTTTTCTTACTGTCTGCCAATACATATTCTTGCAAGCTTGAAATCTTTTTATAGCAGTTAAACTTTTCGGTGCGATCTATCAGCTGAGTACTGTCCGAAAGTACCTCTACAATTACTGTTGGGTTCAGTAATGCATCTAAGTTACTATTAGGATGCTTATTTAGTTGAGGTTTTTTACATACCACAGTTACATCAGGATAAACAAACTTCTCACAAGCAGGTATATGCACTAACAAGTCACTCGGAAGCACTAAGCACCCTTTTTTTTCTAAGCATTGTGTAAGTTTAGCGATCAACCGAGATACAATTACATTATGATTCCAACTGGCTCCTGACATCATTCGTACCTCTCCAGCATGGTACTCACTTTTTTGTTCGGCTAGTTCTTCATTCGCCAGATAATCCTCTACACTAATGATTGTTTTGGTTCCCATCTCTTATTTCATTAAAATCTTGTACATATGTTTAAAACGCAATTTTTACTCGCAATATTGAAGTTTTACACTTTCAATGCTACTTACGTGAGGACGGCGTGCGCCAGCAAAACTGATGGCTATCAAACACTACTAACTACTGACTCTAAGCTCCGAACTACTACCCCACCAACTTCTCATAGTTCGCCTGGAAATCCCTAAAGTGTTGCAACAGTTTTTGCAGGTTGGTTTCCAGATCGGTTGTATCATCTTCTTTAAGCTGCCCTTCCATTCTTTCGGATAGTTCGGCTACTTGCACAATGCCTAGCGTACCTGCCGATCCTTTGATCGTATGCAAGTGCTTGCGGACTTGATCATAGTCATTTTTTTGGAAGGCCTCCATAGATTCTGTCAATAGCATTTCGGTCTCTACTTCAAAATCTTTGAGCGATTCTATCACCAATTCATTCCCTCCATATTTTTTGAGTTGCCCCAATACCGACATATCCAGAATCATTGTTTTTTGGGCCAACTCTTCCTCTGCTTCAGGCGATAAAGTAACCGTTTCGCTCTCCAGGTTTTGGGCGGGGTTATTCAACTTCAATCCTTTTTTCTTGAGAATGTGCTCTTGCACCTTATGAATCAAGCTCTGCGCCTTTACTGGTTTGGAAATGTAGTCGTCCAGCCCTTCAGACAAGAACCGCTCTCGGTCTTCTTTCATCGAGTAAGCCGTCATGGCAATGATTGGGGGCAGGTTTTCCAGGTTCAAGGCCCGAATAGCACGGGTCGTTTCTACCCCATCCATCCCTGGCATTTGAATATCCATAAAAATGAGATCATAAGCCTGTTGTTGTACCTTATCCAGCGCTTGATAACCACTTTCAGCTAGGGAAATAATACACCCTGCATTGTTCAGGATTTCGCTGGCTACTTTGCGATTCACGATGTTGTCGTCTACAATCAAGATTTGTGGGCGATAATCCCCAAAGTGATCTTTGGACGAAAAATCCCAATCATCCATCAAATAACCCTCAGGTTTTTCGTCGGTAGGCTTGCTTTCAAAAGTAAACCAAAACGTACTGCCTTCGCCAATTTGAGAAATCACTCCAATGTCACCATTCATCAATCGGCATAACTCCTTAGAAATAGCCAACCCAAGGCCCGTACCTGAGTACGACTTAGACGAAGAATTGTCTAATTGTGTAAAAGTGCTAAACAAGCGATTTTGGTCTTCGGGAGAAATGCCTAATCCTGTATCGGTCACCTCTACCAGCAAATGAACCGCTTCATCGCGTTGAGCTGCCAGGGTAAATTTGATAGATACTTGACCATCTTCGGTAAATTTGATGGCGTTAGACATCAGGTTAGAAATAATCTGGATCAGGCGGGTTTCGTCCGCTTCCAAAAAATAAGGGATTTTAGGGTCTACCTGATAGCTCAAAAAGTTATTCTTAGCTTTGGCTTGCTGCAAAAACAGGGTGTATACCTTCTCGACCATAAAGCGTACATCTACGGGCTTGGGGTGCAGAGCCATTTTTCCCGCCTCGAGTTTCGAGAGGTCCAAAATATCGTTGAGAATGTTGAGCAAGGTTTCCGAAGACTTCTTGATAGTGTACATATACTCCTGTTGTTTCTTTTCCAGGGGGGTGTCCATCATCAGGTCTATCATCCCAATGATTCCATTCATTGGAGTACGAATCTCGTGGCTCATGTTGGCTAAAAACCGTTCTTTGACTTTGAGTGACTTTTCGGCAATTTCTTTGGCCCGTATTACCTCTTGCTCAAACAATTTTTTTTGGGTAATGTCGTGCGAAATAGCCGATACTTCTTCAATGCGGCCATCTTCCAGACGAATAGGATTGAGGTATACTTCGCGCCACCATACATCTCCCTCACGAGAGCCCGACTCGATCTCAAAGTACTGCTTGTCACCCTTAAAAGCGTTTTTGTAGCGTTCCTGCCATTCTTGGTAATTATCAGTTTTGCGCATCTCGTTGCTCAACTGAATCAAGCGCCGGTTCAAAGTAGGCGAAATACCGTATTGTCGCCGAAGTGAATCAGCATAGTTTTGATTAAAGGAAGTCAAGGCCCATTTGCGATTGACTGACCACATCATGTGCGAACTACTCTCAAAAATGGCTTGAAGTTGGGCCGTTTGGTTAGACAATATTTCTTCGTTGCGCTTTCGCTGAATGGCCAAGGCAATTTGCCCTGATACGAAGTCGAGCAACTCCAAATCTTTGATGGTGTAGATATTACGGTCACGGTAAGATTTTACCGAAATCAAGCCAATTACCTCATTCTCAAACTTAAGAGGCACCCCAATCCATATCTTGGGTGGTGGCCCCGAAAGCGTCAGGTTTTTCGTAACGGCCAAAGCCTTGATTTCTTCTTCGTATAAAAATAGCGCCTTTTGTGATTCTACTACATACTCAGCCAAACCATGGCCTTGACGATTTTGGCGAATTTCCAGTCCTCCACTGGCAAATGCCTCATCTACATAGTAGTGGTAGTTCATTTCCTGGTGATTGTCATCATAGAGTTTGATGTAAAAGTTTTTGGCTTGAATTACATTGCCTAGCTCCCGATGAATGCTTTGGTAAAACTGATCCAGGTTTTTGGTGCGTACCGTCAGGTTGGCGATGCTATAATAAAGCGTTTGGGCTTTCTCAGCACGAATTTTATCGGTGGTATCGTGCAAAATCCCACGGATGGCAGTAGGTTTTCCGTTTTCGAAGCGGCAAGTTACACTCCCTTCTACATATATGTTTCCGCCTTCTTTTTGCGATAAAATCGTAATAAAGTTGTAAATCGTTTCGCCATTGATGATTCGCCGCACCGTAGTAAGGGTAGATTTTTTGGTGTCTTGATGCAGCAAATCGAGCATGTTCATTTTTTTGAGCTCGGTATTGGTGTAGCCAGTTTTCTTCTTAAAGGTTTTGTTGACAAACAAAAACTTACCCCGCATCGAGCAAATAAAGATCAAGTCATTAGAATTGTCAAACAAGTCCTGAAGGGCTTCATTGCTTTGTTTGAGGGCTCGCATTACCTCCCGGTTTTCGGTCACATCTTTCCCTACTTTGGTCAATCCTCCCAACTCACCTTTTTCATTGTTCAGAATCACCGAGTTGAACTGAATGTAGCGCACATCCCCCGTTTTGGTTAAAATGGTACGTTCTGAGGTTTCCCAAAATCCTCCATTTTGTAAGGTCTTGTTGAATTCGTTCCAGCGTTCGGGTCGTTCGCTTTCTCCCACAAACAACTCAAAGTAGTTTTTGCCAATGATTTCTTCTTTGGTATAGCCTGTTACTTTTTGCCAATAATTGTTGCACATTGTCACTGTACCGTCGGTTTCCACACTAATCCCCATTAGGTTTACTCCCTCAAGTGCCTCCTGAAAACGCGCCTTGGTTTCTTTAATCAACTGCAAACGTTTGGCCTCATCCTCGGCATTTTTTTGCTCGGTAATGTCTACTGCTGAGGCAATGTAGCCTCTAAATTGATTGCGCGCATCGAGGTAGGGCACCCCTTTTTCTACAATCCACCGATACTGCCCATCGCTCCGCTGTAAGCGGTAGACAATTTCGTATTTTGATTGAGTCTTGAACGAAATATTTAAGTGACTCTTTACTCTTTGCAAATCTTTTGGAAACACGTTTTCCAGCCAGCCTTCGTCAATTTCTTGCTCTACAGTGCGCCCGGTAAACTCAAGCCATTGCTTACTAAAAAAATAAAAATCGTTTTGCGGGTTAGACATGCGCAACAATACTGGGGCATAGTTGGCAATGGTGCGAAACTGAGACTCGCTTTCGCTGATAATTTTCTGAGAAATTTGTGATTGATACAAAGCCTTCCCAAAAGCCACCACTACCGTTTGCTCGGCGGTATATTGAATACGCTTGAGCACCAATTCCCTCAAAATTAACTGGTTATGCCGGTTCAGCACTTGCAAATCTACTTTGCCATTGCCGTGCTCCCAAGCAGTTTGAATTCCCTGATGGATGGCTTCATAATCGTAGTGATAGCGGTCGCAAAATGATTTTACACTGTGGTTTACAATGTCTTCGCGCTTGCCCTGGTGCGTGTGTAGCGTGGTTTCATTGACATCAATAATAATTTCGCGTTCATCGGATATAAAAATGCTATCGATGCTCGAATGAAACATGGATTGATAAAACGCAGCATTGGGTGAAGCCGCATCCTTATTTTTGAGCTGGGTTATTTCCTGGCGAAGTTGGGCAATTTCTTGTAGTAGGTCTTCTCTGACTTGGCTGCTATCCATCTTTTTTTAATGATTAATGGTAAATGGTGAATGGTTAATGATTTTCAGCGGTTAAATTTGCAGTTGGTTAAGCAAAACATAGGTGTATTGATCAATAATTGACCATTTACCACTCATCATTCACCGTTATAATTTAAATATATTAAAATAAGCTTGAATTGACGAATTTGAAAAAGACCTTATTGGTAATTTTGGGGCCTACTGCGGTGGGTAAAACCGAGCTATGCATTCGCTTGGCGCAACATTTTGACACCGAAATTGTATCGGCTGATTCTCGCCAGTTTTATCGGGAAATGGCCATTGGTACTGCCAAACCCACTCTCGAAGAACAAGCCGAAGCACCTCACCATTTTATAGACTCTCACTCTATTACCCAAAACTATAATGTGGGCGACTATGAAAAAGATGCGCTGGCTTGCCTGGAGGAGATTTTTACCCGAAAAGATTTTGCCATCCTCACGGGTGGTTCGGGGTTGTATCTTCAGGTAGTTACCGAGGGTATGGACGATATGCCTGAAGCCAAACCTGAAGTGCGGGAAAAGTTGATGCAACAAGTAGACGCTGAGGGCCTGGAAAATGTACTTAAGCAACTAGAAGAACTCGATCCTGATTATTATGCCCAGGTAGATAAAGCCAATCCACATCGGGTAGTACGCGCGTTGGAAGTATGCCTGAGCACTGGAAAACCCTACTCGTCTTTTCGCAAGCAAACTAAAGCGGAACGCCCTTTTGACATTCTCAAAATTGGCCTGGAGCGTGACCGCGAAGAATTGTACGAGCGCATCAATGAGCGGGTTGATATTATGCTGGACGAAGGCTTGTTAGAAGAGGTCAAAGGCTTATATGCTTACAAAGCCCATCAAGCACTGCAAACGGTGGGTTATAAGGAGATTTTTGACTATATGGATGGCCAGCACGATTGGGAAGAGGCCATACGCTTGCTCAAGCGCAATACCCGCCGCTACGCCAAGCGCCAAATGACGTGGTTTCGCCGCGACGACGAAATTCACTGGTTTTCGCCTAAAGAACTGGAAGAAATCGTGATGTGGATTGAGACGAAGGTTCAAAAGATAGAGTAAGCTTTAAATAAGCAAATTACTCATTGAATGTAATGTACGTAGCTATGACTCGTCATTATGAAATGACAACAAAGAGAGTTGTCTCGAGATACATTTCTACTCATTACAATCAAAAGATAAAATGCAATACACCAAGATTATCCTATTTTCAGCAGTACTATTACTGTGGAGCTGCCGTCCACAACAACGAAAAAAGGAGCAATCATCTAGCATCGAAAAAACGGAAAAGTTATCTTTTGCAAAATCATTTGAACAACAACTGGAAAAAAATGGGCTTGATGCTACCCTGACTTGGTTTGAAACTCAAAAAAAATCGGAAAACTTTGAATTTAGCGAATCAGAAATTAATACGCTTGGGTACAAGCTATTGTATGATCTTAAAAAAGCGAATGCCGCCATACAGGTTTTTAGCTTAAACGTACAAAGGTTTCCAAAATCCGCCAATGTATATGATAGTCGCGGTGAGGCTTATTTAAACAATAAAAACTACCAAGCTTCTATTCAAGATTATCAGAAAGCCGCTAAGTTAAATGATCGGGTACTTTTTCATCATTTAGGTTTTTTGTCACCTATTCCGTATGCTCCTACCAAACTCCCTTCTGATATCACTGAATTATTTATCGCAAAAGGAAACTGGAATCAGGACACCGCTTATGTATATGTGCAAGGAGGCCCCGCTTTACAATTAAACATCCATCGCAAAGACGCATTGCACTTAATGCCTCAATCCGAAAAGTTATTAAAGATTTACCCCAAACAAGCTCAAATGGTCAATCCTCGTATGCTTGTGGCCACTCCCACCCTTACCCAAGAACAAAGCAAAGTAGAGAATGCCCATAGTGTCGAGATATTAGACCGAGTATTGAAACATTTAACCCAACAAGGAAAAACAGTTTTCCTTATTGGTCATTCTTATGGAGCCTCTATTTGTATGGAATATTTAAATACTCAAAAAAAACTTGCTGATAAGGTTGTATTGATGGGGTTGGACTTGAACGAAGATATTAGTAGCTGGAATAAGCTTAAGTCGGGCGAGTATATTCGTTGGAAAAATGGGGTTACTCCTTATGCTAAGCAGGTTTTTAGTTGGGTGCCTGCCGATTACCCTAAAAAGGAAGCTTTTAACCAAGTTACCGACAATTTGACAAGTTTGATCAAAAGTAATATGCAGAAAAATTACCTCAAGCTGTTATCTCAAAAAACTTTTGCTCAATTAGTATCGATATACGCTGAAAACGATGAAGCCAATGGGCGAAAATCAGCCAAAGAAATCACTTTTTTAAGATCCAAAGGCACAGTAGTAGTTAGTACAAAGGGAAACCATCATAGCATGTTGACCAAAGAATTTATGACAAAACTGTATCAATATCTAACTACTGGTAAGGGATTATCCAGTGATTCTTAAAATATTCAGATCGTTTTTAGAATATATTACCAAAACTCTTTCCCTGTTCTTGTATGATATTGCCTGCTTCAGATCATACAAGGGCATTGCGCACCTATCTGCCATAAATACCAAGCTGTTTTCTGTACTTCTTTCTTTTTTAGCACGGCTCATATTATATTAGCAAATCAATAAATTGCCTTACAACCAGCACATAGAGGTATTGATATAATCATTGTAAAGCAACAAATGGAAAAATTACTCTCAGAAACATTTTACCACAATTTAAAAGATGTATTGAACCGCGATTTTGAAGCTAATCACCATAAGACAACCTTGGAAAAAGTCGATTGGGAAGCAGAAGCTCAAAAGGTTTTAACTGACCTCACTGTTTTTTTTAGTACTATAAACACTACAAAACTCAAAAATTTTGAAATTGACAAAATTGGGGTCATTGACCTTTGCTGGAATGAATATGGAGGAGATATTGAGGTAGATTTTATGCCTGACAATAATTTTGATACCGCTTTTGACGAGGGTTGTATTATGAATAACTCCGCCATAGATAATGACAAGTTTTTTGAAACTTATTTTAACGTGGATGGAGAAGGTAGTTGGGCAAAAATAGGCGATGATTACCACCAAATTATTTCGTTGTACTATCATCTCATCAATGATATCATTGGAATGGTCACTCAACAAGAAGAATTTAAAGCCCTTCCTAAAAAATCACCCTGTCATATTGGTTTTGCTTTTTTTCACGATGAAGAACGCTCCAAAATATTTTCAGTAGATTAAGAAATACGCGTAAAACCACTCTTAAATAACTATGAAAAAACTTAGCGAAATAGAAGCCTGGAATGAAACTGAAGCTTTAGTTGATGATCCAGGAATGGATGATTGCATTGCTGCATTGGTCTATCAGGAAAATGTGTTAATTACGATGCATTTTCAAGAAGTGCGCATTTGGAGCATCGAAGACCTACCTCAGGTTAAGCTAATAAGTGTCCTCAAGCTTCCTACCTCAAGTAGTAATATCAAGCTTCAGCACAATTCTTTATATGTGTATGCTTCACCTTTGCTGGTAATAGACCTTTCGGAGATCACTCAACCTGTGATCTCTTTTGAGCAGAAGATTGAAAACCTAGGCACTGGCTATCGGGATGATGATCTTTTTTATTTTGCTATAGAGAATGACTTGGTATCGCTGGATGCCAACGGCAAATTTGAAACATTGGCATCAGTAGAAAGCTACGATCAATTCTTTAAAAGTTATCCTAAAGATGTATCCAAAGTTGACCAAACACTGGTGGTGGTAGGTCGGCACTTGGGAGTACATATTTATACGCAGACAGATTCACTCACTTGGAAACTGCAGAGTACCCATAAAGTTGGCTATCCTCCTACTACTATTCATTGGGAAAAACCAGGGGAAAGAATGCTTTTGATTGGTAATAGTGAAGTAATTAGGTATGACATTACGAACCGAAAAAAGCCTAAAAGACATAAAGCTTGTAAACTCAACAAAACGGAACTTTGTGGGCACTACACCCAAAAAGATAATGAAATACTGGTAGCTGGAAACAAAGGTGCAAAAGACAAATTTGCCGCTGGAGTGATAGAACTCACCCAAAATGAAATACGCTTGGTACAACAACCTAAACTCACTTACAAAGTGAAAACAAACAGAGATACTATTAAAACATTATGCGTCAAGGATGACTTTTTACTCATTGTGGGAAGAGAATCTGGTTGTTTTCTTTTCAAGGCTGGTGAGTAGTATCTGACGGATGTTGACATTTAGCTCTTGGCTTTTTTCGGCTGCTCCGTTAGCTTACGCAGGTGCCTTACTGAGAAACTGCTCAACTTTCCTTAAATTTACCATTCATCAATATTTTTATGGCTGACTTTAGACCTGACAGGTTTCTAAAACCTGTCAGGTCTAAAGAAACAGTCTTGTCTACAACGACATGACATTAGAAGAATTAAAGCAATTTTTTGAAGAAAGACCTTCGTTGAGTATTAATGGAGTGAATAACGAAGCAGGTTTAACCGACAGTTATTTAGGTAAAATTTTAAAAGATATTCGCCCACTTACTCCAAAAACGTTGAATAAGATTATTCCTGTTTTGGAAAAATATGGTTACTCTGGCAAGAAAAAGGAGAAATAAAGTGCGGTTTTTCCGCACTTTTCATTATCTTTGTTATGCTTTTTCGGGTGAAAAAGTAGCCAGTAGGTACAGCCTACGAAACTCTCCTACTGACTTTTATCCATTAAAACTAAATGAATAATGCAAAGTAATCACTTGCCACTCGCTCATGCAACTACTCCACTAAAAACCTTACTGGGAGAAGCCAAACCCGTCCAACTTGAGGTATTTACCCAACATTTACATTACAGCATCCAGCGCCGTTTAGAAAACGTGATAAACCTGGCCCAAGAAGCCTTGGAGGTGCTATTGACTCCTTCGCCTACTCAGGCATCGCGTTTAGAAAATTATGTGGTATTGCTGGAAGATGCCACCCAATTGGCCCAAAATGATTTGGCGTTGTTGGAGTGGTTGCCTTCCATAGCTCCAAACCAGTAATAAACGAAGCTTCTATTAATCCAGCTCTGACAGGTTTTGAAAACCTGTCAGAGCTAAAAACAAAGTCCTACCCTACACTTTTCTGAACATCCTCTTTTCGAAATTGGTTATTATCAGAAGTTATCCCGACTTTTAGGATGCTCTTGAAAATAGCTGCTTTTGTTCAATAACAAAGCGATTTTTTTGAGGCATAGCAGCGCTACGGTGATAAAAAATCTCGAAGTTAGTGAGCAAAATGAGCTGTTGGCAATTCATTATTAAAGTCGAGATGACTTCTTAGCCAAATTTAAACATAACCAAGCACCAACTATCTCTTAAACAATGCGCATATTACTCTTTACGGGCAAAGGCGGGGTGGGAAAAACTACCGTAGCCGCGGCCACCGCAGTAAAAACGGCCCAAATGGGCTACAAAACCCTCGTGATCTCTACCGACCCAGCCCATAGCTTGTCCGATGCGCTGGATTTTAAACTAGAACCCGAACCCACTCTCGTACAAGAAAACCTCTATGGTCAAGAGCTGGATGTGTACTATTCTATGAAAAAGTACTGGGGCAAAATGCGGGAAATGTTGCTGGCGATTTTTAAGCTACAAGGGGTCAATCGGGTGGTAGCCGAAGAACTTTCGGCTTTGCCAGGAATGGAGGAGGCTTCAGCTTTTTTGTGGATCGAGAAGTATTACGAAGAAAAAGAGTTTGATGTAGTCATTATTGACAGTGCGCCTACGGGTGAAACCTTGACTTTGCTCACCATTCCGCAAGTAAGCCAGTGGTGGATTAGCAAGGCTTTTCCTTTTCAGAAATATGCCATCAAGGCGGTAGGTGGTATGGTACGGGGAATGACTGGTATTCCTTTGGACAAAGGGTATGAAGAACTGGATGAGCTTTTTACCAAGTTACAAAAGGTGCAAAAACTGATGAGTAACCCTGAGATTTGCTCTATAAGATTGGTTGTAAATCCTGAGCGCATGGTGATTAAAGAGGCCAAACGGGCTTATACTTATTTGCAAATGTATGGCTATCCGGTAGATGCAGTCATTATCAACCGAATCTTCCCCGAACTGGCTGAGGGTTCGGTGTTTGACAAGTATTTAAAAAGCCAAAAAACGCATTTAAAAACCATAGAAGATAGTTTTGCTCCTTTGCCGATTATGCGCATTCAGCACCAAGGCGAAGAAGTTTTTGGTTTGCCACTGCTTGAAAGTATTAGCAATACTTTGTATCCCGATCCAGCCATAGACCCATCCAAAGCACTACACGATGAGGCTCCTTTCCAGATTGTAGAAAATGGCAGCCGTTACCTCATCAAGGTGCATTTGCCTTTTATAGACGAAAACGCCGAAGATCTTAAAGTAACCAGTATTCGGCAGGAGCTAATTATCCAATTAGGAAACCAACGTCATAATTATTTCGTACCCAACTTTCTGAACTTTTATGATATGGAAAAACACACAATCAGTGATAATTGGCTGACTGTTTTTTATAAGAAGAAGTAAGCCGAATGAAAAATGTAAAATGAAAAGTGAACAATGTTTTTCCAAGATCACTATATTTATTTATCAATAAATTCTAATGTCTTTGAATCAATTCTTTAACAAAAGACATACACAATTAATAATTAAAAATTCATAATTGATATGAATCCATTTTTAGAAAAATTCAATACGCCTTTCGAGACCATTCCTTTTGATAAAATCAAAACTGAACACTATAAACCAGCCATAGAAGCGGCAATGAAGGAAGGAAAAGCAGAAATAAAAGCCATTACTGATAATAGTGAGGCTCCGACTTTTGCCAATACCATAGAAGCCCTTGAACGAGCAGGTAGCAATGTAAACGTGGTAGCGGGTACTTTGTCTAACCTCAATAGTGCTGAAACCAGTCCTGAGATACAGGCCTTGGCTCAGGAAATATTCCCAATGATTACCGAGTACAGCAATGACATTTTGTTGGATGAGCAGCTTTTTGCCCGAATCAAGGCAGTATATGAGCAAAAAAAACAATTGACGCTTACACCTGAGCAGGCTATGTTGCTAGACAAAAGCTATAAAAGTTTTGTACGAAATGGAGCCAACCTGAATGAGGAGCAAAAACAACGCTTGCGTGAAGTAGATGTACAACTTTCGAAGCTTTCAGTACAGTTTGGGAAAAACGTGTTGGAAGATACCAATGCGTATACTTTGGAACTAACCGATGAAGCTGAACTGGAAGGATTGCCTGATTTTGTACGAGAAGCAGCGGCTATGACTGCCAAACAAATGGGTAAACCCGAAGACACTTGGGTATTTACGCTGCAATATCCCAGTTATGTACCTTTTATGACTTATGCCAAGCGACGAGACTTACGCGAAAAATTAGCGAAAGCCTACAGCAAGCGTGGCTACCAGGGTAACGAAAACGACAACCGGGAAATTGTCAAAGAATTTGCTCGTTTGCGCTTTGAGCGAGCTAACCTATTAGGCTACGATACCCACGCTGACTTTGTATTAGAGCAACGGATGGCCAGCACCCCCAAAACGGTAGAGGATTTTTTGGGTGACTTGCTAAAACACGCCAAACCTGCGGCTGATAAAGAAATGAACGAGCTAAAGGCATACGTCCAAAAGCTGGATGGCATTGACGAGCTTCAGCGTTGGGATTATGCTTATTATTCTGAAAAACTAAAGAAAGAAAAATTTAACATAGATGATGAGATGCTCAAACCTTACTTTGAGCTCAATCGAGTGATTGATGGTATTTTTACCGTGGCCAAAAAACTCTATGGTTTGCACTTCGAAGAAAACACCGAAGTTCCATTGTATCACTCAGAGGTAAAAACCTACGAAGTAAAAGATGAAGCAGGCAAGCATGTAGCGGTATTTTATGCTGATTTCTTCCCCCGAGAAAGCAAACGTAGTGGCGCCTGGATGACAAGCTTCCGAGGACAACAAGTAGCCAATGGGGTAGATCAACGTCCGCACGTGTCTATTGTGTGTAATTTTACCAAACCTACCGATACCCGCCCTTCTTTGCTCACTTTCAATGAGGTATTGACCTTTTTCCACGAGTTTGGTCACGCTTTGCACGGAATGCTGGCAAATGGGGTATACGAAAGCCTTTCGGGTACCCACGTGTACTGGGATTTTGTGGAGTTACCTTCTCAGATTATGGAAAACTGGCTCTACGAAAAAGAAACGCTGGACTTGTTTGCCAAGCATTACGAAACCGACGAAAGCATTCCAGAAGAGTTGATCCAACGCATTAAAGACAGTGCTAACTACATGCAAGGTTATCAAACGGTTCGCCAAATTGGCTTTGGCCAACTGGATATGGCATGGCACGGTCGCGATCCTCGCCAGGTAGACGATGTGGCTGGTTTTGAGAAAAAAGTAGGCGAAAACACCCGCTTGTTCCCCCATAGCGACGATAGCAGTATGAGCTGTGGCTTTAGCCATATTTTTGCTGGTGGTTATTCGGCTGGTTATTACAGCTACAAATGGGCTGAAGTATTGGATGCCGATGCTTTCGAGTACTTTAAAGAAAATGGCATTTTTGATCCCCAAACGGCGCTTTCATTTAAGGACAATGTACTCTCTAAGGGAGGTAGCGAACACCCCATGACCTTGTACAAAAGGTTTAGAGGGCAAGAACCTTCGCCAGAGGCTTTGTTGCGACGGGCCGGATTGATTGAGAGCAAATAAATTGCTTAATAGTGATATTGTTAAATGGCTAAATGACTAAAACGTTTAGCCATTTTTCTTTGGTGCAAAAACCGCTTGAATACTTTCCTCATAAGTTTTAAAATCTATGGCTAGTTGCTCACTTGTAGACGTGGTATCAAAAGCTTTGAGCGCCTTGAGGCCTAATAAATTTTCGTAAGTAATAGCCGTGGGGATTCTCAAGAAGTCGATGGTTTTCAAAGCAATTCCTACTCCCAAGGTGGGCAATGCCAAAAAGCGCCGCTTCAAACCCAAGTGAATAGCCAGGGCTTGATGTAGTTGTTTGAGGGTAATGGGTTGGTTTTCACCTAAATAAAAAATTCCAGTCAACGATTTTTTCAGTATCAGGTCGATTGCTTCGGCCAATTGCTGGATGTGGATGGTTTGGATAGGTTGGTGCCCACCTCCTACCAAGGGAATGATCTTGCTTTTCTGAATCGTATTTTTAATAGTCTCAAAAAGGCCTCCATTGCCCAGTACCAAACCGGGTTTAAGAATCACATCTTGGCTCAAGTCAAAGACACTTTCTAAATATAACTTGTGCTTACCATAATGAGACTGGGCTTGAGCATGAGCCGACATAGTAGAAAAAAATACAAACCTTTTTAGCTTATGTTTTCGGCTCAATTCCAGTAACTTTTGAGTGCCTTGAATATTGACTTTGTCGGCATCAGGCGTACGTCGGGTATATTTGGCTACCGCACAATGGATTAGGTAATCAGCGCCAACGAAAGCATTTTCATTGATTTTGTTAGGCATCTCAAAAGGATGATATTCCACTAAAGGTGAATTGTCAATGATAGGATTTCGGGCGAAAGCCTTCACTCTCCATTGTTTTTGCGCAAAAAAGTTGACCAAAAAAGAACCTATCAATCCATTGGCTCCAGTAATAATGATGGTTGGCTGCATTTTCTATGATTTTAACGCTTGATGAGCTACCCAATAGGCCCAAGCCATAATGGTAAAAGATAACCCTTGCGAAGGTAAATACTTAAAACCCGCACTATCGGCTACAAATACGTTTTGCGTGCCTCTGATACGCCCTTGCTTGTCTAAGGAAAAAGCACTCGAGGGATCATTGATTGGTAACGTACCTCCATAATGAATGCTGGCTCCCGCTGGGGTTTGTATTTTTTTCAAAGGAAAGCATTGCAAACTTCTCAAAAAAGCCGCTATTTTTTTGCTTCCTTTTTTTATAATCAATTGTTCAGCATCGCTTAAAGAATAGTCTATCTTCAACTGATCTTTGGTAATACTCGTGGTATTGGCGACTAACTTCAAAAACTTTTGCGAGCTGGGATGATCGGCAAAATGTACCCCTACCACCGAAAGCGCCGAATGCAGGTATTGAAATAATATGCGAGCATCTTTAAAGTTGAGTGGAGCTTCCTTCATCAAGCGAAACAATAATAAAGAACTGTAGCTGTAGATGCCACTCGTGATCACATCTTGAGAAGGTTGGTCATAAAACATTGCCAATTGCCCCAAACTTGTTCGCTCTTTGGGGATGAGCTTGCCCAATAGCCTGGGTTGCAAACAAGCAAAATACACATAAGGATTGCATACGATGGGGAGTTGTTGATCTGGCCCTAGAGAACGTAACACAATACGTGCTGAACCAATGGCTCCTGTAGCCAGGATAAGTTTTCTGGCTTTTACTTGTTTTTGCTCAGTAGTGTTGGTATCCCGGTAATGTACCCAAACCTGCTCATTTTCTTCGCGAAAAGCGGTTACAAAAGCCTGTGGTTGATATTGAAAATTGGCTTGTTTTTTTAACTGATCTATCAATATCCAGGGGCGAAATGCCGAACGACGTTGATCGGTATAAAAGTCCATATTGTGATAAGCGAGCGCCTGACGTTCACCCTTAGCTTGGGTAATGGCGGCAATGGCAGGTTGCCCTATATAAAAACCCTTTGCGGTATGCTTAGGCTGTTTTTTTAAGTATTTATTCAATAGTACTTGATTGTTCAAGTCAATCTGAGGAGCAGCATAAGGAGTGGTTATCTGTCCCAGAGTATAAGGCCGAGCCAAGTCTTGAGTAGCCGCTACCCCTACCAAATCACCTACTACCTGATAAGCCTTTTGCATCGTAACAGAATCCAGCCCCATTTTAGTAAGTTCGTGGTCACGATATACATTACAGCCCAATCCCCAACCACTCCCTAATCCTCCATAAGCCAAGCTTTCCATAGGCGCAAATGAGTTTGATTCAAGAGGTAGCCAATCAGAGACATTATGAGTAATAAATTGGCGGGGAGGAGTCAACTGTTCACCAACTTTGGTATCACCCCAAGGCACTCCTTCAAAGTTTTTGCCCAGAAAATACTCATGCTGTAGCGCTTCTTCTTGTCTGATATCTACAAAGTTTTTATCAGGTACCAAATCCTTATAGGTAGTATCGCGATGCCCTACCTCCAGCAATCGCACTTTGGCTCCAGCCGTTACCAATGTATGTGCTACAATGGCTCCCGATATACCTGACCCTACCACTACAAAATCGTTGATTGTTTCCATCAAATCAGTTTCAATAATATCCAACCTACCATTGCCTTGCCTACACTTCGTAAGCCTACCCAACCCACTACCAACCAATATAACTTTGACCTTTTCCGATTCAAAAACAAGGAAGCATACTGGGGCTGGGTTTCTACAATTGCAGACATGATCAATAGTTTGTGCCTAATGACTGAGTTAGGAACACTAATACCCAACCCTGCATCTATATAGGGTAGCAAAAAACGCTTTCGGATGATCAACTTTAGAAGCGTATAGTCTTTGGGTAAATAGGTAAGCGTTACGGTTTGCATAGCCTTTACGTATAAATCGACTACTTTGGTAGTTGGCTTTTTTCTTATGAGATAACGCGCCAAAATCTCGGCCTCTTGTTGTAAATCAGTCCGTTTTTGCTCTGTCATATTTCCCTCTAGAAAGCGTCAAAATCTAAGGCGTTGAAACGTATTTTGGTCCTATCTAATATCCGCCCTACTTGGGTTAAATCTTTGAAAATCAGATTTAAAGGAGAAGGTTTGAATCTGTTGGGTAAATTTATAAACAATCCCTTTCTCCAATCTATCTGGGCATCTATCCCCATCCACATTTTTGCTCCATAAAACTGAGGTTTTGCGTGCGTAAAGGGCAGCACATCTTCTGGAAAGTGGGCCAAAGTTACGGCAATTCCGGGTTTTGGACAGGTGAATATGTCAAAACCTTGCGACTGCTTTTTTAAGCTATAATGTTTTTGAGGATGATTGAATCGCCATGTCAAGGCTTCTGGTGTCCAATATCGTTGGTATTCGTACTCGGCATTTTCGGGGAAAGTAATTTTGCCCATTCCTACCTTTACGGTCAGTGGCGCTACCCACTGAAACCCTAGCTTTTTGATAAAACCTGGGGTGCTTTGTTGATTGCTCACCCCCACAATAAATTCATAACCTAATGCTTGAGCTCGTTTATAAGTTGCTTGTGCCAATCGGGTAAAAAGCCCCTTGCCAGTATGTTGTGGGTGGGTGGCCGTATTATAGGAGAGCAGTCCTTTAGTGAGTTTTCCCTGAACCAATGCCTGCAAGGGCTGAACTACATAATGAGCGGCTAACTGACCTTCTGGCGTAAAGGCATCAAAACCCAACGTATCTCCATCTGGGTTTTGTCGATATTGCCAATCCAGATAAGCCTTAGTAAATAAGACTGGCTTGTGAAATACCTTTCCTAAAAAAGTAGCATACCGCGAGATAGCGTCTGTGGTAAGTGTTATCGGGCAAATCTCATAATTCATTGGCAGCTAAGTATTGTTCGATGTATTGTTGGTAGGGCATCATGACGCCTCCCAGCTTGGTTATTTTGGCTAACCGCTTCCACATGTTTTTACGATTGTAGTACATGAGATAATTGTAAAACTGGCTCTTGATGTAGGGAAAACGAATGCCTTTTTGATGAGTGTCTATATCATAAGGATGAAAATACCCTAATACGGGTTCGCCTTGCCGAAACTTACGCTTAAAGGCCTGCTGGATGAGATACATGGGCAACACCCTAAAATACGCTCCTCCACCAAAAGGGTACTGCAAGTAGCGAGTATTGAGAATAGACATGGGGAGTTCTAACACTCCAGCCACCATTTGAGGCTGTTCGCCAAATTTGGCCCAACCAAACTGGAAGTTGTCAGCGGGTAGCACCGAGCTGGAATAGGTAATACCTGCTTCGGCCAAATATTGATACGCCCAGGCATTTTTTTCTGTCAATGAAAACATGGGGGCACGATAGCCACGTATATTTGATGCACCAGCCTTGACCAAAGCGGTGATGTTGGCTTCCAAATCACGTTTAAATTGGTCTTGATTGAGTTGATCCAGTGGTAGGTGTTTGTCGGAATGGCAAGCAATTTCGTGCCCTTCGTGCTGGATATGCTGTATGAGTTCCGGGTAGTTTCGGGCTACATCTCCTACAACAAAAAATGTAATATAAGCCTGTTGCTTTTTCAAAAATTCGAGATATTTATAGGTATTTGTAGGGACTCGTTCTTCCAATAAATGCCCATTGGGCACCATGTCTCGAATATCTTCCAGGTCGATACTGAATAAATAAATAGGTTGTTTGAGGTCTTTACTCATCATTTGGCCCTGGCCTAAAATATATCAATAGTGATTGGGCAATAAGCGTGTTATATTTGGAAGTCGTATAGGCTTCTTGTCCAAAATTAATCAAAAAACAAGATGGATTACACATTATCGGTGGTGATTCCTGTATACAATGAGGAAAAAAATTTACCAGAAGTTATTCCCGAGATACTTACTCAGGCCAAGGTTCAACATTGGCAGATAATTATGGTAAATGATGGTTCAAAGGATAGTTCGGGTAAAATTCTCGACCAATGGCAACTAGAGCATCCTCAACAAGTAACCATTATTCACCATAAATTGAATCGTGGGTATGGAGGAGCGATCAAAAGTGGTATACAAGCAGCCCAGGCTCCTCAGGTGATTACGATGGACGCTGACGGGCAACACCAAGTAGCCGATGTAGTCAAGCTCCAAGCGCATCTAAACGCCACCGATGCTGATATGATTATTGGAAACCGCAAGGGGCAGAAGGAAGCAAGTTTCTTTAGAAAGATTGCCAAATACATCATTCGTAAGATCGCCCAAATGGCTTTGTCTACAAAAGTATATGACCTTAATTCGGGTATGAAGCTTTATGACCGAAAATTGGCCCAGAAATACTTAAAAATCTGCCCTGATACCATGGCATACAGCGATATTATTGCCTTGACCTTCATTAGTCAAAAACACTTGGTATTAGAGCATCCCATTACGGTATTGCCTCGTAAAGCTGGAAAAAGTACCATTAATGTAAAAACAGCCTTTGAAACCATTAAAGAGATTCTCAATATTTTGCTTTTTTTCAACCCCTTAAGGTTTTTTATTCCTCTCAGTATCTTTTTTACAGTGATAGGAATAGCCTGGGAGATTCCTATTTTTTTAAGAGGAGACGGAATGAGTGTAGGCGCTTTATTTTTGATCAATTTAGGAATTTTGTGTTTTGTGTTGGGTTTACTTGCCGAACAAATTTCCACGCTTCGCCGAAACATTCTTCATTGATCTTAGGTAAGAATTGATATTTGCTTAAAGAATATTCACACGATTGTATGTCAGTCACTTCGCAAAACTATACTTCTGAAGAAGTCTTAAATTTGGTCAAACTTATTTGCCACGATCACCCCGAAAACCGTGAACTGGCGGCTCAAATCATTAAAGGGCGTGGCTTGCCAGAAGAATTAGTACATTTTATGGAAATATCCAGCGAACCTTTGCGCAAAGAGGCTATGTGTGTTCGGTATGGGCTACCTGAGCATTTTCCTTATCTCAACAGCTTTAGCTTTAACCAACTCATTCCTTATAAGAATTTACCCATTAAGGAAACATTGAAAGGGCTGGCAAAATTTCCCCGACTTACCAAACTGTCTTTTCATCAATACCGCACCGAACCCCTCGAGCTTCCGGCTGAGCTAGGGTTACTTACCCAATTGCAAGGGCTTTATATTACCACAACTCAACTAGAAAAACTGCCAGCAAGTGTACAAAAACTGACGCAGTTGCAAGAGGTATCTATTAATTACAATCGCCTTACGGCTTTGCCCGCAGAGATTGCTCACTGGCAACAAATCAAAAACTTGTTTGCCAAATACAATCGTTTGACTGAGCTTCCACCCGAAATTACTCAATTGCGTAAACTAGAGTCTCTAGCCTTACACAACAATCACTTACAAGCATTGCCTAAGGGTTTTTCGGCCCTGCAAAACCTTAAAAAACTATATTTGGGTGAAAACCGTTTTGCCTCATTTCCTGAAGAAATATTGGAATTAAAGCAGCTTGATTTACTTAATCTCTTTGGAAATGACCTACAAGAAATACCAGCCGATATCTCGCAGCTTACCCAACTCACCCATTTGTACTTACACAATAATAGGCTTAGGACGCTGCCAGATACCATCGGGACAATTAAGGGATTGAAAGTGATTCATCTGAAGAATAACCCCATGGATGATCGCCAAAAAGCCAGGGTTTTAGAACAGTTTCCAGGGGTGACCATTCGGTTTTAGTTTACCTCAACTTTGAATCATGAAAAGCGGCTCGTTTCCAAACACCACCTTCTTTGATCCATACATGGGTGCAGCGAATGGCGGATAGGAAAGGTTTTCGTTTCATTATTCCAGAAGAGGTAATGAGTGCATTGACCACTGCAGTATTGCCATAAACTTTGATGACTACATCGCTCATTTTGTAATCTTTTACCTGAAGTATCTTGCGATCCAGTTGTCTGCGGCGGGTTTTGATGTATTTGAGCCAATTCATTTTATTGATGACCTTACTCCCACTATTGCTATGAATGTAATCGTCGGTGAGCAGGCCATGCAGACGTACCACATCTGCTTCTAAAAAAGCTTTATTGAACTCTTCTACTGCTTTTTTTACCTCTGTGGCTGTTTCGGTATTGGTTTGCCCCATTACGGGCACTAAGGCGAGTACACTGAGAAGTGCTCCCAGCAAAAAACGTGTTTTCATGATTATTGTATGGTAATGTATGGTTGTATAACAGAATTTATATATAGTATATTGTCTATATCTCGACCTGTACAGGTGATGCAAACATCTTTTTGATTTTTACTTTTTCGGCTCCTGTAAAATGATTCCCCACCAGCCATACCCTTCTTAGCTTTTTCAATTGACTGATTTCTGCGGGGAGCGTAGTCAGGCGATTGTAGCTCAGGTGTAATACTTCCAGGTTTTCGAGTTGATGAATCAAAGGGGTGATCTCTTCTATTTTATTATGCTCCAGTCTTAGTTCCCGCAAGTTTTTTAGATTACACACGCTCTCTGGAAAATGCTTAAAAAAATTATCGTTCAAATAAAGTCGCTTTAGGTACTTTAGATCACCAATCTCTATAGGTAAATCATCTAGTTGGTTTAACTCCAAAAACAAAAAATCGAGATTTGTCAGCTTTCCTACCGCAGGGGGTAGTGCTTCAATATCTAAGTTATCCAGCGAAAGCTCTCGGTTTTGTATCCAATCCTGAAACTCCTCTTGAGTAGCCGTATTGTGGGTAAGGCAAAACATCCACCCAGTATTCAATAATCGTAGCGCTACATTACCTACAATGGCCGTATTGAGCAAAAACTCCTGGTGAAGTTCTTCCAAAAACTCCGACATACGTGACTCATTGTCTAAATGGTACTCCAGATCAAAATTATAGCATAAAGCGTACAGTCCATCACTGGATTCATAGGTTTGTTCTACTAGTTCACGGGAATGCTCCAGAATATAGTCATCGGTGTGAAACAAAGAAACAGCGAAAAGATAGGATAGTATATCAATGGGTATTTGATTCCATCCTTCCAACAATTGAAACGCCCCTATTATGTTACCTTTATCTAATGTTTCTAGTAACTCTAATGTTACCTGAAAATGTTCTTCGGAGGAATTATCATTTATACGATTCACAGTCATTAGCGAAGCCCCTCGGTATAGAAAAGTGTCTTTATCAATGGAGAGGTAATATACAAAAACCCTCACATATTCTAAAATACATTCAGGTACATCGTCGAAAACACTCGTTTTATTCGCAAATATTGTTTTTCTATTTAACCATTAAATTTTACCACTTATCGACAGATTATAGAGTTTGGTCTAAACCAGCCATACCATTACTCCATAATAAAGTATAGTAGTATAAGAGCATAGTTGATTAACCATTATTAAAGAAATTAAACACCCAAAGGGTTTAATTTTTCCATAAAAGCAAGCACCTTGCACACCCTAAAAAATCATTTTTTTAGGGTGTGTTTTTTTGTGCCCTATGTATTCTTTATTTAGCCGAAACAGGCGTTTTCTCTCCAATCAATTCTTCCATTGTTTCATTAAACTCCTTTTTGAACTCTTCATAGTACTCACCAGTTCCAGGGCCATTAAATCCCGTATGTATTTTTCTTACCTTACCAGTTCTGTCTATAAATATGGTGGTAGGGTACGACAATACGTGGTTGAGCATAGGTAGAGTCTTCGCAGCTTCTTTTTTATCGTTGATGCCTGCAAACAAAAACTCATAACCTGTTTTATAGCGTTTAACCATTTTGTTGATACGTACTTTGGCTTTTTCAAAATCAGGGCTACGCTCATAAGCCAAACCAATGATTTCTACCCCACGATCTTTGTTTTTTTCGTACCAGGGAGACAAAAAAGCGGTTTCGTCCATACAATTGGGGCACCAGGTTCCAAAAATTTGCACCAAAACTACTTTGTCTTTGTAACGCTCATCTTCCAAGGTCACTTTTTTACCTTCCATATTTGGAAAGCTAAACGACAATTTATCATATCCTTTTTTGAGAAAAGTCAACTTATTTGCATCCGCTAATTTAGCGTCATTGTTTTTTACTCCTTTCCAAGTTTCGTATACACTTTTACCATACCAGAACTCTCCGTTGATTTTGTCCTCTTTCTGAGTAGCTTTAAACAAGAATGCGTGGTTGCCGTCAAATGCTGAAACCATCAATTCGTCTTTCTCGTTGACTTGGCCTTCTAAATAGCGATAATCACCAGTGGTAGTCAAAAAGGTTCCATTAACTTTGCGTCCAGTTTGTTTAAAAATGCCAATAGAAGGGTAGGTACTTCCATCTTTTTCGGTAAAAGTTACCTCCCACTTCCCGGTGTAATCTACCGAAGTTTCGCTTTTTACTGGTTCAAAACGATAATCTTTGCCGTGTTCAGCCTTGAAAGCTACTTCATAAGGCTCTTTGAGTCCATTTTTGATCCAAATCCCCTCAATGGCTTTTCCTTCGGTAACCTTCCCCACCAAAAATGCATCGAAAATATGCAGGGTAATTTTTACAGAATCGGGCTGAGGAAACTCTATTTCGTCTAATAAAATACGCTCTTCTCCATTGATGATGCGAGCATTGTACTTTTCTCCTTCTTTAGCTACCTCCAACTGAAAAGGAAGGTCACCTCCTGGGGTTTTTACCGTAGCCCGCCAAATCCCTGTGGCCAATCCAGTGGCTGTTTGTTCTTTTGTATTCTCATTATTAGTGGTAGCATCCTCCCCCTTTGAACCACAAGCGGTGATCCCCACAATCAAAATCAGGGCAATCAATAAAGTAGGCAGTAGTTTTGGTAACTTGTTCATAACTATGTTTTTTCCTGTAAGAATATATTGATATACAGAAGTCGTCTCGACTTTTAGTGTGTAAGTGAAAAATCTCGCTTTTATTTTCTGATGAAATCATTTTTTGCAGGCATAGCCAAAGCTATGGCGAACAAAAACGATGAGATCAGTAGATAAAATGGTGGTTTTGTAACTCATAAAAAAAGTCAAGATGACTTCACTTTCTAAAATATACAATTGGAACGCTCACGAGCGATGTCTGAAGACAATATAACAAGGATGCAATTTAGCAATAAAGCCTTGCCAAGTTAAACTTTTGTTAAAGGGGCTTTGTCCTATGAAAGTTTTTAACTGTGTATCAAATCCGCTAACTTCGCTCATAAATTTTAAAATTACGATTTGATATGAAGACAGCAGAAATTCATACAGATAAAGGCGTGATGAAAATTGAGTTTTTCGAGCAAGACGCCCCTGGCACTGTAGCCAATTTTGTGAAACTAGCTTCAGAAGGTTTTTATGATGGCTTAACTTTTCATCGGGTAATCCCCAACTTTGTAATTCAGGGAGGATGTCCTGAAGGTACTGGTAGAGGTGGTCCAGGTTATCAGATTCCTTGCGAATTGGATGGTGACAACCAATACCACGACCAAGGCGTGTTGTCTATGGCTCATGCTGGACGCAACACGGGAGGATCTCAATTCTTTATTTGCCACGGTCGCCAAAACACCCAACACCTTGACCGCCAGCATACTGTATTTGGTAAGGTAGTAGAAGGTCTGGACATCATCGATCAGATTCGTCAGGGAGACAAGATGAATAAAGTAGTGGTAGGTGAAGTAGAAGCCTAAACTGAAATATTGTTTCGCGATGCTTATGGTTACATTGCTAAATTGTTCCGCAATGCATCGCGAAGCAATTTAGCAATACAGTCATTTAAAACCTTGGTTTTCACCAAATCATATCCTTCCTCTACTTCACAATTCTCACCGAATCTATAATAATATCTTTTTCTGGCCACTCCGATTTTTTGGTTTTCACGGCAGCTATTTTATCCAATACATCAAACCCTTCTACCAATTCTCCAAATACAGTATGTAAGCCATCCAGCGAGGGAACACCTCCTATGCCTGTATACGCCTTGATTTGAGCTGGGGTAAGCTGGGTTTTGTTTTTTTGTGCCATATTGGTAAGGGTAGGTACATTGTATTTGGTACCTTGCACGATGTAAAAATTATAAGGGTTGGAGCGCTTCATAGGATTGTTTTCGTAGATACGGGCAGTAGCTAAGGCACCTCTTTTATGAAAAAACTGCGAGGGTTTAATTTCATGGGGCACTCTATAGTTTCCTACGGCTTCTTTGAGCTTGATACGGTGCAAACCTCCCCCACCACCGCCTTGAATCATAAAATCTTTGACTACTCGATGAAACTGGGTGCGATCAAAAAACTTAATCTTGGTGAGTCGAATAAAATTGGCTCGATGCAGCGGTGTTTCTTTGTATAGTTTGAGCTTCATATTCCCCATATTGGTATACATCATCACTACGCTTTCATCGTTTTTCTCTGCAAACTTTTTCAATTCTTCCTCTACATTCTTCTGCGTAAGGGTAACACTGGGCAAGTTGTAGGTCAGTACATTCCGTTTTTTCTTCTTTTTTTTCTTTTTCTTGGTACCTTCTTCCAAGTCGCCATAATAAGTACCAGATCTAGTCTCGCTCTTTTTGCCACAACTTACCAAAACAAATGAGAGTAGGGTAAGTGTTATTGCAGAGAATATAAGTTTATTCATGGATTGATTTATCTATTTTGTATTATTACAAATCATTGGTTTTCAACAAAATTAAAATAAAATCGCAACAACATGGCAACTCTCTACCTGATACGACACGGCCAGGCATCTTTTATGAAAAGTAATTATGATCAACTTTCGGAACTGGGGGCTACTCAAGCTCAGCAATTAGGCAGCTATTTGGCGCAAAAAGGATTGCAGTTTGACATTGCCTGGATGGGGGCACTGGAACGACATAAAGCTACTTATAGCAACTTGGTAGAGACCTATAGCCAACAACAAAGTTTTCCAGAGATAATTACGGATGCTACTTTTAACGAACATGAGGGAGCTACGATTTTTAATAAATTATTGCCCAAACTCGTAGAAGGTGAGCCTGCCCTAAAATCGGCGATGGTGCACAAGGGTAAAGATGACCCAGAAGTACGCAAGGGAATTTTAAAGCTGTTTTTCCAATCATTGAAAAAATGGGCCAAAGGTAAGCTCTACCTGGATGGTTATGAGTCTTTTGCAGATTTTAGGGCTCGTTGCCAGCAAGGATATCAGACGTTACTTGAGGGGATGGAAGGCAAAAAATCGGGCATTGTGATTTCTTCGGGGGGTACGATTGGGGTATTGACTGGGCTTTTGCTCGAATTAAGCGATGAAAAAATGATGGAACTCAACTGGCAAGTGATCAATTCCTCGATTACAGAGTTTCAGTATAACAAAGGGCAGTTTTTCCTGAAAAGTTTCAACGGGATTCCTCACCTGACCGAAAAAAAGTTGATTACTTATGTTTAATTAAAATTGATTCCTGGTGGTATGATTTTGCTTGGTATTGCAAAACTATACTACCAAGAATCAAAGTTTTATTTTTTTACGCCCAGTGACTCCAAATAGGCTACTACTGGCTCGGCAAGTTTCCCTCCTTTTTTGGCGTGATGCATCAGCGATAGCTTATGAGGTCCCTTGGCTTTGAGCTGTTCAGGATAAGCGGTTAACATGGCCTTTACCAAGTCTAGTTTGCCCATCGCAGCAGCTACAAAAATATTAATACGTGCTCCTTTGCTTAACAAAAACGCCATAATGGCTTGGTTGCCCATATGTCCAGCAGCTCCGATGGCAGTTTCAAAATCACCCCCACCCCAATCCCAGGTACCGTTGATCAGTCTAGGTTCTTCTGCTACCAACTCTTTTACTTTTTTGAGATCAAAGTGAGCTACTCGTACATATTGCTTGACTAAGTCGGCTTTTAAGGGCTTCTTTTTATCGCCAATGATTTTGTCGGTGGCCAATAAGGTTTGAGGCAATAAAATAACTCCCGAAGCTCCTATAATGGCTTTTTTCAAAAACCCCTGGCGAGAAATGTTAGATTTAGAAGCGTTTTTCATAGTTATACTGTTAAGAAGTTTGGTATATGTTTTCATTCAAACTTACCTAACTAGTACAGGCTATGATAGCATTAATCGTTGAGTGGTGTTGTTCTAGAGATTACTCGTGGGGTTGAGTCGTTGTTTAGTGTATCGGAACTACTGCAGATTTTACCAATTATTATCTAATAAGGCTTTGAGTTGATCTTTGTAACTCCGGCTCGATTTTAGGCGAATGCCGTTTTGCAGCGTGATATAATACTCTCCATTAAAGTGGGGTTGTAGTTCCTTGATTCTATCCAGGTTGATCAAAGTAGAACGATGAATACGCAGGAATTGTCGAGGATCGAGTTTTTCAGCCAAGGCTTGCATACTTTCTTTCAGTAGATGCTTTTGCTCTCCCAGATATAAAGTAACATAGTCACCGCTGGCTTCTACCCAATCCACATCTGTTACTTGCAACAAAATCATTTTTTGGCGTTGTTTTACCCATACTCGCTTAAGATATTGGGGAGTTGCCAGAGGAGGTGGTATAGCACCCTGTTGAGTGGCTTTGGCTTGTAATTTTTCGTAATCTGCCAAAAGGTTTTCTAGTCGGTTTTGTAATACTGCCTGTTGATGTCCTTGTAGCACATAAAGCATTTGCTGTAGGGCTTGTTCGAAACGATCTTCGGCAAAAGGCTTAAGAAGGTAATCAATGGCATTTACTTCAAAGGCCTTAAGGGCGTATTGGTCATAGGCAGTAATAAATATAATGGCTGAAGGGCGAAACCGGCTGTTTTTAATGACTCCAAAACCATTTAAATCAGGCATTTGCACATCTAAGAAAACAACATCAGGATGTTGTGTATCTATCATTTCCACCGCCTGCTTGCCATTACTCGCTTCCCCCACTACTTGTATTTGCGGAAAGGCCTTTAACATCATCCGAACAACATCACGGGCTAATACCTCATCATCTACAATCACTGCTTTATAAGGTTTCATTGGCTTTTGTTTAGGGTGGATAAAAAGGTAGGCTCAGCAGGTAAGCTAACTACTACCGTAGCACCTCCTTGGGGGTTATTTGTCAATTGTAAATCAAAATGGGCAGCATATATTTGCTCCAGACGTT
>DMXI01000597.1 GCA_003483885.1 Microscillaceae bacterium | reverse complement strand
CACAAACGTACGACTTTTACTTCGGTTCACATTAAGGTCACTATGGAACAAGTCTACACCAGAATCTATTACCCAAACAGTTTTGCCAGCACCATTTGCTCTACCTACAAGATTACCTCCCCAGGAAGCAAATTGACGAGCATTTTTGTTGGCAGATACTTCTGCATCCACTGTAACTATTCCATCAGGCTCAATACGAGCTACTCTTGGATCCGCCTCTAAAGCTTTCAATTGCTTGGCCGAAAGCTCCGCAGCAAAACCTTGGAATACCTGATTATAAGTTTGTGTAATTTTGTCTGAGCTTACTCCGTACTTCTGCACCAAACTTTGGGTATAGTTGAGTACTGTACGAGCGCGATTATCATAATTTTGAGAATTGAAATTGATACGACTGTAATTGGTATTGTAAGTAACAATGTATCTTCCTTTGGTTAAGTTGTCTTCCTTTGCTGGTGCAGGAGTATTGTTTACTTCTTGTTGATTACAGGCAGTAAAAAAAGCTGTAACCACAATCATTATAAGAAATTGATTGAGTTTAAACATTGTTCAAAAGTTTAATAAGTGTAATAATTTGGTTAGAAATGCATTTCGGAAGCAAACTTCCTTGTTTCACCAGAGTCTCACAAGTGAAAAAAGTATACAACTGGTATACAAAAGTATACATGGAGTATACTTCGGGGTGTTTAAGAGGGGAAAACTTTTCAAATCAATGAATAGCAAAGCAATTATAATACTGCTTGACTGCCTCTTTTTGATCAAACTTGATTTTGAGAACTACAACAAATAATCTAATGAGTGGATAAAATTTGCGTGGTTAGAGCGCCTGATTTGCTCCACTTTGGTGACTAAAAAGCAGAGCAAGTATCCAGTTTTACTAATATCTTAAGAATTGGAATGACTTCGAGAGGTAGTAAGTCTTCTTTCACCAATTTCATCAGCATATTATGAGTTTTTTTTGAGTCTACCAAAACCCTTTCCCTGAATTGTATTCCGTGATTTATGCCAGATCAACCAAGCTCCAAAAAGAACGAATGGTAAGCTTAATAACTGCCCCATGTTTAAAGGTAAGTATTGTTCAAAGGCTACCTGATCGGCTTTGGTAAACTCCACTACAAACCGAATGGTAAATAGAAATATCAAAAACCAACCAAATAATACACCTGCTGGTTTGGGAGTTCGGGCCAGCCAGCGCATCACAAAGAATAATAAGAAATAACAAATGGCCTCGTACAATTGCCCTGGGTGACGAGGAAGCGCATCTACCTGAGTAAATACCACGCCCCAATCGGTTTGGGTGGGTTTACCGATGATCTCAGAGTTCATCATGTTGCCCAAACGAATGCAGGCCCCCGTAATAGGGATGAATAGCGCCAACCGATCTAATACATACCAAACCGAAAATGGAGGACGTTTGGCAGGTTTTTGCAGCACAAATACCCAAAGCAATACCAGCACAATTCCGAGTGCTCCTCCGTGACTCGCCAATCCCTGATAACCTGTAAACTGAAACTCAGGTTCTAGCCTAAAAGGCAATACAATGGTCCAGGGGCGAGGTAAGAAGTAATCAGGTTCATAAAACAAGCAGTGCCCCAGACGAGCACCAATCACTCCCCCCAAAATGACCTTGAGGGCCAGTTTCTCGAATTGTTCCAGGGGTATATCTGCTTTTTTGAAATCTCGTTGAATAAAAAAGTAAGCAAAGGCTACCCCAGTGGCAAAAAGCAAGGAGTACCAGCGTAATTCGAAAAAGCCCAGATCGAGGGCAATGGGGTTGGGGTTCCAATGAATAATAAATGACATAACTAACAACCTGAAACAGTAACTAATAAAACAGAATAGATGGCTGCCTGTTGTAGTGCTCGGGAGGCAATCATCCATAAATTACGCTTGGGCAAAAGCGTTTCGAGGTCTTCTGCCGAACGATAATATTGAGCGTGGGTGTGTTGCTTGTCTTGTTCCCACCAATTATTGAGTTTATTGGGCAGCATATTTTTCTTGAGTTATAATTTGCTTTATTTTTTGTTTGATGCGGTTGAGTTTGCTCGCCACATTTGTTTTGGTAAGCGCCAGTATTTGGGCAATCTCTTCGTAGTTGTAGCCCTCTAGGTGTAGTATCACCAGGGCTTTGTCTACTGGAGGCAGTTGCAGCAGGGCATATTCCATATAATCATTGATTTCGGGTGCTTGATTGGCCACCGTTTGTGGCTCAGCCTCTTCTAATTGAGCCAAATGAGGTCTGGCCTGTTCCTGGCGAATTTTCTTCAAAATTGTATTCAAGGCTACTCGATGCATCCAGGTAGTTACTTTGGCTTCCTGCCGAAACTTTGGAAAAGATTTCCAGAGCTGAAGTACTACTTCCTGAAAAGCATCTTCCCGGTCTTGAGGAGCCACAAAATACACCCGGCATATTTGATGAACAATGCCTTGATGCTCGTGTAGTAGCGCGACAAACTGTTTTTTGAGTCTTTTTTGAATCACAATTTTTGAAGAGGTTCTGTGGTATTAGTACCACTTGAGGAGAAAAAATCACAGAGCGGAGAAGTTTTTTTGATTTTTTTAAGATTCTACATCAAATTATCAGACATTTTAGCCACCAAAAAAATAATATCAATAGTGATTAATACTAAACATATAATAAAAAGAGGCCATTATTTATTATTACTTATGGGGTTGGTACAACAAGTAGGTTGGGCCCAAGTACCACTAAGATTCAACGAAGCTCTGAAGCATTCAGATACAGTGCAACGGGTAGAAGTTTACGGAAGTGTTCCATCAGAAATTAAACGATTGAAAAGGTTGAAATACCTGATGATTGCTGGCTCAATAAAAGATTTGAAGGTATCAGGCGAGTTGTTTGAACTGGATAGTTTGCGAAAAGTGTATTTGAGGTTATGGGGTAGAGAGCACTATAGATTACCTCGGGCGTTGGCCCAAATGAAAAGCCTCAAAGAAATCACTGTAGCACCAGGAGGGGCGATAAATTTGTTATACCCCAAAGAAATTAAGCAACGAAAAGACCTGAGGATCGCTGACGACAACCGAGTAACTTATTTACGTATGGTCATTGGCTATCAGCAAGGTATTTGGCCGGTTACAGAATTGGGGCTGGTGATGAGAAGGCAGAATCCAGCAGTTGATCACGGAGCAATGAATAGTTTGGTGCAGTTCAATCCAATGTATTGGTCGTGGAGTATCATTTGGGAAAAGTACCTCACCAGAGGGGTAGAGGGTTATCGCTTTATGGTAGGAAACTCTTTCCTCAAATTAGGGAGTATTTATTACAATTATAGCGATACTGATGCCAATAATGCCAAGCGTGATTTTTTGGCTTATCGGATAGAGCTAGGGATCAATGCCGATCAAGTTGATTTGAATTTAGGGTACAATATTGCTCCAGGTCATCAAGAAATCAATCGTCTCATTTTCAACTTGAGAATCAATCTCGCAGTTTTATTACTTAAAAAACGTAAATATTATTAAAAAAAGCGGAGGCATAGCCCCCGCTTGTCAATTCATTGCTAAAAATGATTACATTCCTCCTCCTCCTAATTTGAAAGAGTTGTCAGGAGTTCCTCGGAAACAACGAGGAATAAAAGGCCAATCTCCCGTAATTACATAATAGTAAGTACCATTAGGGAATTCAGGTGTTTTTCCAAATCGTCCGTTACATTCATCCAAATCACCTAAATTACTCACATACTCATAATCTTGAGTATACGTACCGTCATAGTTACCATTAGGAGCCGATACTCCATCGCCTCCACGTGCGCCACTTTTGAGACGATAGCTAGATTTTAATTCTTTGATAGTGAGATCGTTATCACTGGTATAAGCGTATTTATAATAAATTGGGAAACCATCTCCGGCAAAACCTACAATGGTAGAATGATTCGTGCCAGTAATCCCTGAGACAAGTTGAGTAGGCTCTCCATGGTAATGGTATACACTTACTCCATCGATGGTCTGAAAGTGAGCGCCATCTTTTACCCCTAAACCATTGCCAGCAAAGGTAGCTTCTTGGTTCCAGTCACGATTGGCTTCACTAGTGCTAGTATTGATAAAGTACTCATTGGCAATTGGGTCTATTTTTACCCCATTAAGTGCTACTCCAAATACATAGAAAGGCCCTTGGTTGTACACACTGGTTACCGATGCCGCTTGCGATGGACTGATAGGCATTGTGTAAGTGGCTACTGAAGCTCCTGGATCAGGGCCGGGTTTAGATGGAGTATAATCTGGGTAATTGTTAGAAGTAATGCTACGCAAAGTAGAAGAAATGCTGTAGCAAATCTGGCTTTCGGTAGTGCTACTGGTGCTACAAGACGAAGTAGCCGTATTTCCTTGGTTGTTGGCTTGAGTATCATACACTCGACTACCTGAATAAGGATACACCTTGAAATAGTAAGTAGTACTGGCTGACAATAAACTTACACTAAAACCACTGATAGAAGTACCATTATATACTACTTGTTGTCCACTGCCATTGTATTGGGTAGCTGCCGTTGGGTTATCACCATTGGTTAAGTTGGTGAAGCTATTACTGTTGTTGATCACAATTACATAACCATCGGCACCACCGTCAGGAGTGGTCCAGCTGGTAATTGCCTGTGTATTTTGGCTAAATGTTCCAAAAGTGATCTGAATTCCGGTATTGTCCTGAGTAACTTCACCCGCAATGTCTACTGATACGGTCGTAATTTCAGGGCTTTTAAATTCTATCTTGCCTGATTTTGTACCTACAGTTAAGCCAGATTTTAAACGAACCATCACAGTTGTAGAAGCAATAGTGCCACTGGTAGCGGTGAGGGTTTGCTCGGTAGTTACATAAGTAGCTCCTCCGTCTATTGAGTATTCAAAATCAGTGGTATTGGTGAGCGCGATAGTTACTGCATTGTTAATATTGGCCCCCATTACTGTAACAGATTTGGCATCTGAAGCGGCGGTATTGGTGGAGCTTAACCCACTAATGCTGGTAGACGAAGCCGTAAAAGTAGGCGTGGTACTATCAGCAGTTACCATTCCAGTAAGGGTAACGGTAATATCATCAATACCTTGAGTACTTGCAGTAAGAGTTCCAGTTTTAGCTCCTTCGGTGAGGCCAGATTTCAAACGTAAGTAAATGGTAATGTTTGTAACTGCTCCATTGGTAGGGGCAAGCGTAACCGTAGAACTATAGCTACTGGTATCGGTGGCTACCTCAAAAGTTCCGCCAGTGGTAAGTGTTACACTATTGGTGAGGTTTGCGCCATTGATTGTAAGGCTTTTAGCGGCCGAAGGTGTATTAACGGTTGCCACAAAATCGGACAAAGTACTGGACGACGCCGTAAGGGTAGGATCTACCGCAGGGTCGTCTTGATTGCTACATGAAGTAATTCCCCAACCCAGTAGCAATAAGCCAAATAAAGTGATGTAAAGTCTATTTTTTAACATTATAAATAAATTTTTAATACGAAAAGAGTTTATTTGTTAGCTAAATAAATGCGAGTATCTAGTATGAAACGGTGGTTTTTTTGCGCTTGCGAGACAACTGAAACAAGCGATCTCGTCCGTTTAAATCTATTCGGATGAGGTTTCGGTGTTTGTCTAAATCTTGGATAAAACAATCGTTTTTTACCTGAATTTCTTTGACTTTAGGTACCTTGGTTTTGAGGTAAAACAAATACTTGAAATAATCCTTATTGGCTTCAAAATCAATAAATATCCAGCCCGTTTGTTGTTGATTAAATGTCAGCTCCAAATGCTTGTAAAGGTATTCTATGACACAATCATTCATTTCATTGACATCATATCCATCTTTGACCAAATGCCTAAATTCTTTCTGAAGAATATCTACAATGTCCTGACGGTCAAAACTTACTTTTAGGTAATAATCTCCAAAGGTGGATTGGCCAATATCAAAGTAGGCGACCTTGAGATTGTGGGCATAAGTTTTAGTGCCAATACTGCTCAGACAAGCAATAGTCAACAGGGTAATCAGTGAGTAAAAACGTGTGTTTAAAAAGCGCATAAGTGAAAATAATGATTCGTTATCATAAGAAGACAAGGAGGGGCAAACTGTAATTAGAGGGAGACTAGAAAATTGTGAAGTGAAGGTTTTTTCCTATGCGTTTTTTGCGAAAGTTTGATAGCTGGTTGATTAAATAAACTTATTTACCACGTTGGATATCAGGCAGTCTCTGCGCCAACAGTTTTTGCAATGCCGATTTTGCACTACTCAAAGAATGAGGCTGAAATACAAGGTTGTTTTTGATAGATTTTCCAATAGTAAGCGATTGGGTAGCCATCCAGGCTTTGCCCTCTTGGTATTGCAGCACTACCAAGGTAGCTGCTTGATTTCTGGGCAGCCTCCCAAAAGTGAGGGTATATGCTTGAGTCTGGTTGGGCCTGTAATAGGTTGGGTAACCTGCCAAAATGCTTCTACGTTGGTGCAACACAACAAAGTAACGAGTGCTCTTGAATGGTCGCTTGGCTTTGAATTGTACACTGGCCATTTGTTGGCGAGGAACATCATAAAAAGCATCACAATTGATCCATCCTAATTGATTGCTACTTAAAATGTACTGATTTTGATTGGCCATTTTGGTCTCCTGTGCTTGGTGTTCAGCTACTAACGCATTGGCTTGTTCCCATCGTGCTTTGGCCCTTTGGTAGCGAGTTCGGGCGCGTCGGCTAAAAACTCTCCGTAGCCAACAAACTTTGGTCCTTACACAAAGACCTCCTACCGAATTGCGTACCCAACCTCGCCGATTACGTAGCCAGTTGATATATCCCTGGGCATTTCTTTGGCCATTAAAAGCCTGCATATTGGGTTTTATCTCTTCAGTGGGTAGGCTAATCAATACCGCTTTATTCGATTTTAAACGTACCTCTTTCCCGTTTTGTAAGGCTTTAAGATATATCATCCCACCGGTTTCCAATAATTTGTTGTTAGAGGTAGTAGTGAGATTGGCCAGCATCATATCTTCATAAGTATAATACTCCTGCAAATAGATCGTAACTGGTTGGTGTGCTTGACTGCCTTTCAAAAAAAACGAATTGGCTTTCAGGAAAACCCCAGTGCCTTGCTTACCAATAAGCATGGTATCCTGGGTAGGGTTAATAATAAAGGCTTGAGGTTTATCTTGTAGCTTGGCAAACAACTCCAAAATATCATCATTAGATGTCTCTACAATTTTAGGAGGTGCAATAGCGGCAGTGGTAACCGACCAACGAAGGGTAATTTCTACTCGGCGGTTTTTAGCGTGTTCCTGAGCACTGCCAGCAGGTAGTTCTCCTAATACATCCAATCTGGTATACTCAGGAGTAAGGCCTAATTTGTTCAGATAAGCTTCTACGTTGCGAGCCCGCAAACGCGCCAGGTCATAGTTATTAGCATTGGTACCCACCGAATCGGCCACCCCCGTTAAGGTAAGATGATAGCGTGAGGCTTTTTTGGCCAGAACAGGGCGTATCCATTGTTGTAGCTGTGCTTGAGCTTTTGGAGATACTTGAGCGTCTTTGTACGCAAAATAAACTGTGCATTGTTGGGTTTGAACACCTTGGGCATAGGATATACCAATGCCTGCCCAAACCAATAGGGTAAGGGTATATAAAAAATGATTCATCGTGTAAAAAAATATTGTTGAATTTGTGCAAGGTATACGGTAGGAGGGGAGTAAGAATGGAGAAATCTATTTAATGTAGGTGGTAAAGATTTGACTATGAGGGTCTTACACTTAGCCAATGTCAACGATGTGAATAAATGCCTATGAAATGATGTTTTTTAAAGCGTATCCCCACTAATAAACAATTCGTTTTAGAGAATAAATTAGACATTTTATCTTTGTAAATCGTAAATGATTTCAAGGAAGTCATCTCGACTTTTAGGATGTTTTTGAAAATAGCTGCTTTTGCTCGATAACAAAGCGATTTTCCCCGACAAGTCGGGATTTAGGAATTTGAACATAGCAGCGCTACGGCGATAAAAAATCTCGAAGTTAGTGGGCAAAATGAGCTGTTTGTAATTCATTATTAAAAGTCGAGACGACTTCAAGGTTTAAAATCACTAAAAAATATATTTTAGGCGTACTCTTAGTAAATTAAGGTTCTTACTCAAACTTCAAGATCTACAATATGAAAACACCTAGACTCCTTGTCGTATTACTTTCAACTATGGTGGTTGGCTCGTTTCAGGCAAAGGGCCAGGAATGGACCCGAAAGATGCAGCAACCCGATGCAAATTTTTACGAAATCAAAAAATCATTCAATGATTATTGGAAAGGTCGCCCTTACGCCCGTTCTCAAGGGTTTAAGCAGTACAAACGCTGGGAATATTTCTGGGAAAAACGGGTATTACCCAACGGAAAGTTTCCAAAGGCAGGAATCAAACAAACTGAATGGAAAAAATATGTAAATGCGCACCCTGAGCTCAAGGGGGGAAATGGCTTACGAACTACTGGCAATGGCAATTGGACCTCTATGGGGCCGAATTCTTCGCCAGGAGGTTACCAGGGAGTGGGGCGTATCAACTGTGTAGGGTTTCACCCAACCAGTGCCAACACCTTTTATGTAGGTACACCCGCCGGGGGAGTATGGAAAACTACCGATGGAGGTTCTACCTGGAGTAACTTAACCGATAATCTGCCCATCATTGGGGTGTCTTACATTGCCATTGACCCTAACAATGCCAATACCATCTATTTGGCTACCGGAGATGCCGATGGAGGCGATACGCCTAGTATTGGGGTGTTAAAATCTACCGATGGAGGTGCCAATTGGAGCGCGACTGGGCTAAACTGGGAAGCTTCTCAACGCAGACAAATCTCAAGGCTATTGATTAGCCCTAATAATTCTAATCTATTGGTAGCTGCTACCTCAGAAGGAATTTATAAAACAACCAATGGTGGTACAAGTTGGACTTTGGCTACTTCGGGCTATTTCCGTGATTTGGAGTTCAAGCCAGGAGATCCCTCAGTAATGTATGCTACTGGGCGAGGAAGCAATAGTAGTCATCAAATATTTAAATCTAGTAACACTGGAGATAGCTGGAGTCAGGTAACCAACCTTAGTGGAGTAAACCGGATCGCGATTGCGGTGTCGGCAGGTAATGCTAGTTTTGTAGCCGCAGTTACCAGTAATTCCAGCACCAATGGTTTTGCGGGGTTTTATGCTTCTACCAATAGCGGATCAAGTTTTTCATTACGGTTTTCGGCCAAAAACCTGTTGGGTTGGGAGCTAGACGGGAGCGATACCCGAGGGCAGGGGTGGTATGATTTGGCCATTACGATTTCACCTACCAATGCTAGTTTAATCAATGTGGGAGGAGTAAATAACTGGCAAAGTACCGATGGCGGATTCAATTGGAACATCAATACGATGTGGGTAGCCAACAACAAAGTACCTGAGGTACACGCCGACAAACACGACTTGATTTATCACCCGTTACAGTCAGGAACTATGTTTGAGTGTAACGATGGGGGAATCTATCGCACGACCAATTCGGGCACTACCTGGGTAGATATCACCAACGGAATGGCGCATACCCAGTTTTACAAAATTGGCGTGTCGCAAACCGATGCTACCTATGTGGTAGCTGGTGCGCAAGACAATGGCACCAAGTTACGAGCGGGTACTTCTTGGTCTAACATTGGGGGAGGCGACGGAATGGAGTGTATCATTGATCCAACCAATAAAAATACCCAATATTATAGCTTATACTACGGACGTATTACCCGACTTAGAAATGGTTCTCCTTCGGTGATTTCTGAAAATGTGCCGGGTAGACCACGAGGAGCTTGGGTAACCCCTTATGTGCTAGACCCTAGTAACAACAATACCATATTGGCGGGATATCAGGATGTGTATCGTTCTACCAATCAAGGCGATAGCTGGAGCAATATTTCTAATGGTCAGTTGGGTTCTTCTAACCTGAGTGCCATTGCGGTAGCTCCTTCGGCTTCCAATACCATTTATGCGACCAATGGGCGTAGTATTTACCGTACTACCAATGCCAGTAGCTGGTCTAATGTTACCAGTAATATTCCCGTCTCCAGTGCGGTCATTACCTACATTGCAGTTTCTCAGGCCGATGCCAATATTGTTTGGGTGACGCTTTCGGGGTATTCAAGCGGCAATAAAGTATTTAAGTCTACCAATGGAGGTTCATCCTGGACCAATATTTCGGGTTCTCTGCCCAATCTACCCATCAACTGTATTTTGCACGACAGCAATACTTCAGACGAAAGCCTATACATTGGTACCGATGTGGGGATTTTTTATAGAAATAATACCTTGAATGATTGGATTAGCTTCAGCAATGGCCTACCCAATGTGGTAGTGCGAGAGCTCGAAATTCAGCGTTCGTCTAGTAAACTACGAGCAGGTACTTATGGTCGAGGCTTGTGGGAATCTGACTTATACAATAGCTCAGCGGCCCCCAATACTCCAAGTATTACCAGTTTTACCCCTACGAGTGGCAATATAGGAACCAGTGTGACTATTAATGGAACAAACTTTACCAATGCCAGTGCGGTAAAATTTAACGGAACCAGTGCGGTAACTTTCAACGTAGTATCATCTACTCAAATGACGGCTACCGTGCCTACTGGAGCGACTACTGGAAAAATTGCGATCACTACTCCCAATGGTACTGGTGTGAGTAACGCGAATTTTTCGATTGGTACTACTGGAGGAGGCAGCACTACTTATTGTGAATCTAAGGCGAATTCAAACGAAGATTCACGAATAGAAAAAGTAGAATTTAATACGATTAGCAATAGCTCAAGCGAAACCGGAAATACTGGAACAGGAGGGTGTGTGACTTATAGTAACTTTACCAATGTATCTACCAATGTACAACCTGGGCAAAGCTATACCTTGAATGTGACCTTGGGTACTTGTGGTACCGAATACAGCAAAGTGGTAAAGGTATTTATAGATTATAATGGAGATGGGGACTTTTCTGATGCTGGAGAAGAAATAGCTGCTTCGGGAGTAATGGGCAATGGCGTTTTTACCAAAAGTATAACCATTCCGGCAGGTGCTACCAATGGCACTACACGTATGCGGGTGGTTTGTCGTGAAAAGGAATCTGGCGATGCCGATGATGCCACCGCGGTTTCTAATACCAAAGCTTGTGGCACCTATTCCTGGGGAGAAACCGAAGATTATTCTTTGGTGATCGGCACCAGTGGAAGCGCGCCAACCGTGAGTAGTTTTAGTCCAGCCAATGGTACTCAAGGTACCGAAGTAACGATCAATGGTACCAACTTTACCAACATTAGCGCAGTACAGTTTAACGGAACCAATGCCTCCTCTTACAATGTAGTATCGGCTACTCAAATTACGGCCATTGTGGCGGCAGGAGCCTCTACCGGAAAAATAAAAATTGCTTCTTCGGGCGGATCTGGTGAAAGTGCTACTGACTTTGTAGTGGCCAATGCCAATTATTGCGAATCGGGGCCTGATCCATCCTTAGAAAGTTCTTCTGATGATAGTCGCATCGACAAAGTGGTATTTGGGACCATTAACAACACCACGACCAATGGTTGTGCAACTTACAGTGATTATACTGGGGTTTCTACGTCGGTAACGGCGGGCGCAACCATCCCTATCACGGTTACTTTGGGTACTTGTGGTGGAGATTTCAATAAAGTAGTCAAGATTTTCATAGACTGGAACAACGACCGAGACTTTGACGATACTGGGGAGCAAGTAGGTGCTTCGGGTGTCATGGGGAATGGTGATTATACTACCAACATTACAGTGCCTGCTTCGGCTACCAATGGAACGGTGCGCATGCGGATTGTCTGCCGTGAGAAAATTTCTACGGATGCCTCTGATCAAGATGCAGTGGACAACACTAAAGCTTGTGGGCTTTATCAGTGGGGCGAAACACAAGATTATTCGGTAGTGATTGGTGGAGGCTCTGGTGGGGGCAGTTCGGCGACTTATTGTACTTCTAGTGCCAACGAAGAAGCCGACTCTCGCATCGATAAAGTGGTATTTGCAACCATTAACAACAGTTCTACTACTGGATGTGCGACTTACAGTGATTTTACTAGTCAATCTACCACCGTGGTAGTAGGTCAGCAATACAGCCTTACGGTTACTTTGGGAACTTGTGATGGTGATTTTTCCAAAGGAGTCAAAGCTTTTATAGATTGGAACGTAGACGGTGACTTTGACGATGCCGGAGAAGAAGTGGCAGTATCAAGCATTATGACTAATGGCGATTTTACGGCTACGATTACTGTGCCTTCTACAGCTACCGCGGGTACCTCGAGACTACGGATTGTATTGCGGGAAAAAACCAGTGATGATGCCGACGATGCCACTGCATTGGCCAACATAAAATCTTGTGGGCCTTATAAGTGGGGCGAAACCGAAGATTATACGGTGGTGATTCAATCTTCGGCTACCGGGGTAGGAGATGAGTTGTTTGCCCGTTCGGTGCGTGTATCTCCTAATCCTACCAATAGCAATGCCCAGGTAACGTTAGATAATTTCCAAATGGGAACTGTGAGCGTGGCAGTGGTCAACATCACTGGAGCAAGCCTGAAGAGCTGGGAGGTCAATAAAACTACCCAAAAGCTCAACATTCCAGTATTGTTGAATGATTTGCCTAAGGGAGTGTATTTAATTCAAGTAAAAATGAATGATGTACAAACTGTGAAGCGAGTTGTAAAAAAATAATTTGTAAAACATTGATGAGGTGATATCAGTATGAAACTGATATCACCTTTTTTATTGGTTATAAATGAGAAGTCATGAATACGGTGGATGCTACGCAGCAATTAACGCAATTATTGACCAATCCAGAAGTGAGCGGTAGCTATTGGTTGCCTTTGAATGGTCCTGGTAAAGACACAGCAAGCCTGTTATGCAAAGAGTTATTACTCAAAAATGAACTATCATTGGCTTTGCCCAAATCACTTTTGCGTACGTATATCAACCGGGATTTGGCAGGCGAAAAAATCACACCGATTACTCAAATAGCCAAAGAAAACAACACCTATCGAAAATACGGGGGATTGGATATTTATGCCTTTGTAGAACTGGAAGTAATTCCGGTAAAAACCAATGGTATTTTGATTCAGGAAAAATTACCTGAAGTGATTGAATACTCGAGCGATACTCCTAAGATAAAGTGTTGGGAGTTAATGGACAGCCTACCGTTTATTTTCAAAGCCATCATTGATTATGCCCGCCGATATTCATTGCTCAACTTTCAGGTAAATCTGACCAATTTCCGTTTCCATATGGTAGATTATCGCAATTATGGCTACTACATCTGCACCAAACAATGTCTTGATAAGGTATTTCAGGCGCAACGGTAATTTAATGATCAATTATTTTTCTAATGTCTAATTTTTTCATTGCTATATTTTTCTATTGTTCCGCCTTCGGCTGATTGTTCCATTGTTAAATGGTTCCGCGATGCGCAGCACAACTCTCTATTTTGCAAATATGATAGTCAATTATGAATTGATGAATTATCTGCGCTCCGCAACATTCTTGTTCCCTGATCCCTGTTCCACTCTCTGCTTCGCGCTCACTTTTAGTTTTTCATTTAAAAAGCGCCCTTGTTCCTTTACCCCTGCTCCTAAATCGCACTTTGTGCTAACTTTTCACTTTTCATTTTTAGCTTTTCACTTAAAATACCACCCTAGCCCTCCTAAACAGGAGGGAACTCGCTTGACTCGATAAATCTACGCTTCGCGTCATTTTTCATTTTACGTTTTACATTTTTCATTTAAAAAGCTCCGTTTTTTTTACCCCCTCCCCGTATAGCTTATCCAAACACTAATTTTGAATCATAAACAACAACAACAACAATGAAACACCTATGGACTATATGTTTGCTGGGATTGACCCTGGCATTTCAGAATTGTGCTTCTCCCATAGCTATGCGTGGCAAGACGTACAAGCCAACATCCATTGCTAAAACTGCCAAGGCCGAACACCAGGAGCCTTATCAACACTTCGTTAAAAAAGGGAAGAACGGCGAAATTACACTGGTAAAGCCTACCAAAAAGCCAAAATCTGTAGATAGACTTATTATTTACAATGCCTACATGCAGTTGGTACACGACCAGCCAGACTCTGATTCGCTCAAGAGCTTTTTTATGCAACTGGCCAAAAAGTATGAGGGATATGTGCTCAACATCAATAGTAGTAGGGTAAAGCTGCGGGTGCCTTCTCAAGATATGCGGGGGGCTATTCAAGACTTAAGCGCGATTGGCAAGGTCAAGGACAAATCTATCACCACCCAAGATGTTACCTCTGATTTTTATGATCGTACCATTCGCCTTGAGAATGCCCAAAAAACCCGGGCTCGTTACCTTAAGTTATTGGATAAAGCACAAAACGTAGAAGAAATTCTAAAAGTAGAAAAAGAGCTAGAGCGCCTAAACGCGACGATTGATTTGCTCAAAGGGCAGCTGAACAAATACAGCCATTTAGTCACTTACTCTACCATTAATGTACACCTGAATTTGCGCGATAAACCTGGCGTTTTGTCTTACCCGTTGATTGGACTCTACAAAGGAGTGCGTTGGCTTTTTGTAAGAAATTAAGAATAAAGTGTGTATATGTAATAAGTGATGACCGAGCGTGAGTTGCAAAACTGACCGTTCGGTCTTTTTTGTTTCAAGCAAAACAAAATACTTACCAGGTTTGAGACGAATGTATAGCAGAATACTAGCCAATAATTTATTTACCTGAAAGATACTCAGAAACACTAAATAATTGGTTTCATTTTTAAGCATCCGAATCAAAAATTAAAAAATAATAAAGCCTTGACTTTTTAACTTCTAAAGATCTTTGTCCACAGGCAAAAAAAATTAATCATCCGCCATTGATCATTCAAAATTTCCTCCTTTTCTCCCAAAAAATTTTGTATATTGTATGTCCATTTTTGCAAAGTACAACACCAGGCATTGTCAGGCAAAAGCTTAAAAAATTGTATCTTTGCAAATCACAAAAATGACCAAAAATTAGCAAGGGGTTTGCCCCATATACACATACAACTGCTCAGGAAAAATGAAAAGTATCATCACCCATTTTTTAGCAAATAATTGTTTGGTAATAAGTGAGTTATATCCTATTAGTTATTAACCATTTATCAGTTATAATTATTTGCAAATGTCAAACGCTACTCCCAACATCCACGAAGTCCTCAAACAATATTGGGGATACGATAGCTTCCGCCCTTTGCAGGAAGACATCATTCTTTCGGTGATTGCTGGCCATGATACCCTGGCTTTGTTGCCAACTGGAGGTGGCAAGTCGGTGTGTTTTCAGGTACCGGCCATGCATATGGAGGGCATTTGTATTGTTATTTCTCCGCTTATTGCCTTAATGAAAGATCAAGTAGCTCAATTACAAAAGAGAGACATTACAGCTACGGCTATTTTTTCAGGTATGAGTGCCAAAGAAATAGACATGACCCTGGAAGATGCGGTAAATGGAAAGTATAAGTTTATTTATGTATCGCCCGAACGGCTACGTACCGAAATATTTATAGAGCGAGTCAAGCGAATGAAGGTGGGGTTGCTGGCGATAGACGAGGCCCATTGTATTTCTCAATGGGGCTATGACTTTCGTCCGCCTTATTTGCAAATTGCCGAATTTCGCCAGATTATTCCTGAGGTTACCACCATCGCCCTTACGGCTACAGCTACCGAAAAAGTAAAAGAGGACATTCAGGATAAACTGGCCTTTGGTGAAACCAAAAAAGTTTTTCAAAAGAGCTTTGCCCGTGCTAATTTGTCTTATTCTACCCTTTACGAAGAAAACAAAGAACGCAAGCTCATTAGTATTTTGAACCGGATAGAAGGTTCGGCGGTAGTCTATGTGCGCAATCGACGGCGTACCCGCGACATTGCCGAAATGATTCGCAAAAATGGCATTCGGGCCGACTTTTACCACGCTGGCCTGTCCAATGAGCAACGTGACTATAAGCAAGCCGCCTGGATTGATAATAAAATACGGGTGATTGTGGCTACCAATGCCTTTGGGATGGGGATTGACAAACCTGATGTACGGGTAGTGGTGCATATGGACTTGCCCGATAGCCTGGAAGCCTATTATCAGGAAGCGGGTCGTGCTGGGCGTGATACTGAAAAGGCCTATGCGGTGGCTTTGTTTGATAATAATGACATTCATAATCTGGAAAAGAAAGTAGCCCAGGCTTATCCTGATACTGATATAGTAAAAGCGGTTTATCAAGCCTTGGCCAATTATTATAATCTGGCAGTCAATAGCGAAACTTACTCTAGTTTTGATTTTGACCTTGGGCGCTTTGTGAAGCAGTTCAATCTAGAGAACATGTCTACCTATTATGCGCTCAAGACCCTGAACCACGAAGGTTTGATTCAGTTCAATGAATCTTTTTATAACCCGTCCAAAATATTTTTCAAGCTTCGTTATTCGGATCTTTATGAGTTTCTCTTGAAAAACCCTTTTCTGGAACCTTTAGTAAAACTATTGCTTCGGATGTGTGGGGGAGAGATTTTCAATAATTTTGTTAGAGTATCAGAAAATGAAGTAGCCAAGTTTCTGCAAATTAGCACCCAACAAGTGGTCAAGCAGCTTGAGCAATTGCAACAGTACGAAGTATTGGAGTATCAACGGCAAAAGACCAAACCCCAGGTGTTGTTTCTGACCCCTCGCCACGATGCCCGTAAGCTGCCCTTGGACATTGAAACGCTTGAAATGCGCAAACAACGTGATTTGGAAAAGGTGCAGGCGGTGATTCATTACATGAAGCACAAAGATCGTTGTCGCACTCAATTGTTGCTGGAGTATTTTGGAGAAGTATCTTACGATCCTTGTGGGGTTTGTGATGTGTGTGTAAAGCGCCAACGACAGGCAGAAAAACAAGCAGGCAAAGAAGAAGATCGTTTTCCTGAACACAGCGAGCAGATTTTAACGCTACTCAAAGAGGAGTCGTTGCCTATGCAAACCCTGGTAGATAAAGTAGATGCACACAAAGACGAAATTTTGGAGGTCATCCAAAAAATGGTAGACGTGCAGCAAATTGTTTACCTCGATAATGGCAAGATGGCGATCAATGAAAGTTAGGCTTTTCATATGACTTTGAACTGTTTCCTCCAAAAAATACCCTCCTTGGTATAATAACCCAGCATCCTCGTTTTTTTCATAGTAAATTTATCTTGAACACTAAATCTACAATTATGAAAAAAACGATATTGAACTATGCTATTCTTTTGGTATTGGTAGGGTTATCCACTGCTTGTTACAAAGATCCCCACGTAGCACCCGGTAATGCAGGTACATCCACTCTGGGCTTTAACCTCAAAGAATTTATTGGAATTTATGAAGCCCAGGTGCTTAACTATGTCAACAATTCATCGTTGGTGGTGTCTCGGGTAGACGATAGCTTTTTGGGCAACCAGCTATGGATAGGAGCCCAGTGGAACGGTGTCCAGGGTTCTCGAGTGAAAGTAGATATCATAGAAGAAAAAAGCAATGGAGACGTGGTCATTCAGATACCACCGCAAAGCTTGAGTGACTCGGTAACAATTGAGGGGCAAGGTACTTTTTACTATTTCGACAATGATTTCTTTCTGGATGCGAATTATAGCCTTACCGAAAACAATGAAACCAACAACTTTAACCTGGTAGCTGTCAAAAAAGTATTCAATCAAAATGTTATTGTCAACATTAGTGTAGACTGCGCATGCGATTGTGTATGTAATGGGAGTGACTGTGATTGTACCTGTACTTGCGATGATTGATCGTCGTATTTTTAGGCGAAAAACTACTTACATGTAGTTTAAAGAAGATATAAAGGTTTTAAAAGGTTAACCAATTGTTTATAAGTGCTTTATGTGTGTAAGGGGTTAGGTTTTATTATAAAACCAATAAATAACTTACATAAAGTAAAACCCACATTTGGTGAACTAAAACCTACCATTGGTGAATTTCCGTGATAAAATACGAGGGTTGTTTTCTAGGTTTGTGATACTAATTAATTACAAAACATTAATAAAATAATTCATGAAAACAATCCTCAAAAGCGGACAAGCCAAACTATTGGCGGTCCTATTGACTGTGCTGGGTTTTATCGCAAGCTGTAATCAACAAGAACCCGTACAGCCCAACAATCAGGCAAACCCCCAAATTGACATTAAAAGCGAAGTTCCAGAGCAAACCGTAAGCAACGACAGCTACGAGGCATCTTTGGCGCGAGCTACTCAGGCGGTCAATTTAGGATTACAAACTTCGGCTGGCTTTCGCGATTATGTCCTTAGTCATGGGGTAAATCGCGCAGATCAAAAGGTGTTGTTATATACGAGTCATCAAAGCCAAGTAGTGCAAGAGGGGCAAACTCTCCAGGGCTTTTTAGCAGACCAGTATAAGATTTTGTTCCCCAAGGAAGCAAATCCTTTTTCCGCAGGCCAAGTCAACAATCAATTTCCATTGTTTAGAATTCAGGCCCCAACTACCTATTTACAAAATCCATCGGAATGGGGAGAGGAAAACACTTTTGCTTCGGTATTGAGCTATTCGTCACAGAGTAGCGCTCAGCAGAAAACAGCAGCACAAATGGCTAAAGAATACCCTACCGCCCTGGCCAAACTAGAAGCATACAATGCCCAAAACGAGTTTGGGATTAACAAGGCCCACTATTATGTATATGAAGATAATGTCATGTTTATGACCACTTATCAATCTAATGATCCAAGTGCCATGTCTTATCAAACCTTGAGCAAAGGTACAGTCTTAGCCTCTATGTACGTAAAGCCTAAAAGCGAAGAGGCTGGGATTGCTGAAGGCACTTATCATGTATATGTAAAGGCCAATGCTGATGGTGGCCTGGAAACCAAATTACTACAAGGAACTGAAAACATTGAGAGTAAAAGCTTACTAGGTTCTTACCAACAAGCCTACAACCCTGTCTATATAGATGTTCCTACTTGTCATTATCCAGAGTGTGGCAGTCCTGCCATTCAGCAAATGTTGAACGACCTACAACAGTGGGCCAACAAACATTGTGAGACTACTGGTACTTGCTATCCTTGTTGTGAGCCTGGTGGGGGAGTACGTTGGACAATGGTACGCATAGAACCTACTTCTTTGCGATGCATGAAGCATGATGTGGCAGTGCTCGCGTTAGATATTGGCTTTGGTACCCTGGCATTGCCCTAAGCAATAATTGTTTTATGAAATAAAATTTTAAGAAAGCCCTTGGTTGCATATAACCAAGGGCTTTTATGCTTATTTTTTGAAATCAAGAAAAAATAGGGGTAAGTTTGACAACCAGACATCTAATAACCACATTTTTTAATGTACAGATTTATAGGATTCTGGAAATTCCAGGGGTTGCTTATAGAAACTCTTATAAAACCAAGGTGAAAAGGACTTGTGAAGGCCGAACTGACAACTCGATGTTGTGGGTTTAATGTGATTCAAAATGAATAATTTTCTTCAAATTTTGACTGAAAATCTTCACAAATAACAACCATTTTTGGATGCTTGGGTTTTATTATAAAATCCTACTGGAAACTCAGAAGCAAGAGTATGTTTAAATTTTCGTTTACAGGAGGTTTTATGATGAATTTTGGGATAATATACAATCCCAAAAGTCGCGTAAAAGACCTAATCAATGAATTTTAAATGTACTCTAATATCAAATTTGATAAGTATAAACTATGTTCAAACAAAAAGATCCCTCAGAAAACCTACAAGCTGCCACTCTGTATTTTCTACATAAATTGGGGGCCAAATATACCTCTGCCACCATTAAGCGCTTATTAAATACCCACCCTTCTTATCCATCTGTTTTGGCACTCACGGAGGCCCTTTCAGATTTAAAAATTGAGAACATGGCGGTGAATATTGGAGCCGAACAGCTCCCCGAGGTTCCTTTGCCCTCCATTGCTCACCTCCAAAAAGGACATTTTGTAGTATTAGAAGGGCTACAAAACGATCAGGTGACCTATTTTGACCCGGAGGAAGGTAAAGTAACCCAATCGGTGCAGGCATTTGAAGACCAATGGTCGGGAGTACTGGTCATGGCCGAACTGGGTGAAGACGCACAAGAAAAAGATTTTCTTCTTAAAAAAGCCAAAGTACCAGCCATTATTGCTTTGCTAGCTGTTGGTGTAGTATTAGGCGTTATTACTGGGCTAAACCAATACAGCACTGCATCGGTAGCTACCTGGTTGCCTTTACTAGGGCTCAAAATCGTAGGTTCGGTAGTAGCTGTATTGCTGGTGTTCAAAGAAATTGGGATCAACAATAGCCTGATCCATACTTTGTGCGACACCAACACCAAAGTAAGCTGTGGACAAGTATTGGATTCTCCAGCGGCTACTTGGTTTGGCTGGCTCAAAATGTCGGATTTAGGGCTTATCTACTTTTTAGGTGGTTTTTTAACCGTACTGTTGGGTTTACTCTCTATGCATCTACTACCTGCCTTGGTATTGTTAGGCATATTTACCGCACTATCGGTTCCCTATTCGTTTTTCTCAGTATACTATCAAGCCAAAGTGGTAAAAAAATGGTGCGTACTGTGCCTGGCAGTACAAGTGATCTTTTGGCTGGAGTTGGTAGCCAGTTTTCAGTTGCTTTACCGTGGCTTAGGACTCATCAATCTTTCGGCGGTTACCTTGGTATTTATTTCGTTTAGCATTGTGATCATTGCCTGGATTGTGCTAAAGCCTTACTTGCAATGGCAAAAACTAGCCCTGGAAAAAGAAGCCAAACTAAATTATTTCCTCAAAAACGAAGAAGTAATGCAAGGGGTGTTGGCCAGCACATCTGCCATCACCATTCCTTACCAAGACGAAAAAGTATGGTTGGGTAATCCTCAAAACCCTGTGGAAATTGCGGTAGTGAACAATCCCTTTTGCCAACCTTGTGCTCGCAAACACGAAGAGGTAATTCAACTACTGGGAGAGTTTGCTGAACTCATCAAAATCAATGTGCTCTTTGTAGGGCGTGACAACGATGACGACGAAATCAACCAAGTGAGTCGTCAATTGATTGGAGTGGGGCTCACCGATCAACCTGAAAAAATGTTAGATGCGATGACCTTTTGGTTTAAAAACCAAGACACCAAGGCATTGATGAAAAAATTCCCTATTACTGAGGCACAATTGGCGCAAGCCACTGAGATACATCGTGCCCAAAGAGAATGGATTAAAGAAGCCAAGATTAATGGAACACCTACGATGTTGGTAGAAAACCGTCAATTACCCGTAGGGTTTGATGTTTCTAACCTAAAGTCCTATTGGCGAAGTGTAGCCTATGCCGAATAGTTTAGATGGTTAGACGCTAATGAACTATAACAGTTTACCCGCTACATAGCCAGTAGCCCAGGCGGCCTGAAAGTTGAATCCACCTGTCAGGCCGTCTATATCCAATATTTCTCCGGCAAAATAAAGCCCAGAGTGCTTTTTACTTGCCATAGTTTTTGCCTCTATTTCGTCCAGATTTACCCCTCCACAAGTCACAAACTCATCTTTGAAGGTAGTTTTGCCTTCTATGTGGTAAGTATCATTGGTGAGACCGTTGACCATTTTATTTCTCTCTTTTTTAGAAAGCTCGCTCCATTTTTTATGTGCGGGAATTTGCCATCTTCTTAAAAAAAACTCCCACAAACGATGCGGAATAGCAAAGGGATTGCGATTGGGAATTTGGCGATTCTTTAAGGTTTGCTGATGGTCCATGATTTGATTCCGAAGCGTTTCTTCGTTGGTATCGGGTAACCAATTGACTATGACTGGATTTTTATAATCCAAGTCGTGTAAAATGCGAGCGCCCCAAGCCGAAAGTCGCAATACCGCAAAAGCACTAATGCCCCAATGGGTAACCAGTAATGAGCCTTCTTCCTGCAATTTGGTACCAGGGATTTTCACCCGTACTTTGGGCATCGCAATACCGGGTAGTTGGGTAATGTTTTCGCGGGGTAAGTTAAAGGTAAAAAGGGAAGGAACCGGAGGCACAATGGCTAAATCCAGTGATGCCAACCAATCAAATCCTTTGAGTTTGGGAGTACCTCCAGTAGTCACAATGACCCGATCAGCAGTTTGAGTGTCTTTATGCCTGATCTCTAGTGAGAATTTGCCATCATCTGTTTTTTTTAGCTGAGTGACATCGTGTTGGGTCAGTACCTCTATTTGGAGTTGTTGGGCTGTTTTGATCAGGCAATCGATAATGCTTTGAGAATCGTCTGAAACTGGAAACATGCGCCCATCTGGTTCGGTTTTGATGGCCACACCTCTTTGTTCAAACCATTGTACAGTATCTTGAGGCATCCATTGAGCCAGTGCTTGTCTCAAAACTTTTTGCCCGCGAGGATAATTGTTGAGCAAGGCTTTGCGATCAAAGCAAGCGTGGGTAACATTGCAGCGACCACCTCCCGAAATTTTTACTTTTGCTAATAGTTTACTGGTTTTCTCCAGAAGTACTACCTGGCTCTGTGGGTGGTGCTGAGCCGCCGAAATTGCGGCAAAAAAGCCTGCTGCCCCTCCACCAATAACAATTATTTTCAAAGCTTTTAATGATTAAAACTACCGCATCACTATATTGATCAATCTTTCCTGAATGTTAGGAGGTAAGGTGGCCGCCAATACCAGTTGTATCTTTTCTAGTTTGGGTTGGCTCTCAAACGAGAAAAACGCCAATACTTCTCCCTCAGTCATCAGGGTAACTTGTTTCATTCCGGTAAGTGGTTGGTAAAACTCCCATGCGATTTCTTGCTCATCCAGAACGTTACCAAAATGATATATAGTTGTTTGAGAGTTAAAAGTGACCCTTTCCTGATCGTCCATGTCCAAATATATAGGAATGTTTTTTTCCAGGTCAAAGTTGATCAATTGCAGTTCATCTTCATAGAATATAAATTCAATACCCTGATATACATGAGAAAATAGATCGGGTTGATCCAGTGAACCTTTGTCGTCAAAAGACTGGAGTATGCTCAGCACTTCCTTACGAGACATGCCTACCGTAATATTGAATATAAAACCAGTTTTGAGAAATTCGAAGATGTTAATCATGGGAATGTTAGGGGATTATACTTGGCCTACAAATTTAGTTGTTGTTCAATTGTTGAGCTGCCCGAAGTCGACTTCTTAGGCTCGAGGGAGTAGCCGCGTCTATGCGACGCTCTATTTTTTCCATTTTGCCCTCGGTGCCAAAAGTAAAAAATAAAAGTACTTCGCCTTCAGTCATAATGGCGATTTGTCTTTGTACACAAAATGGCTGGTAAAACTCCCATACTACACCCATTTTGTTGAGGGTTTCTACGGTTTGATAAACCGTAGTATCATAACTTAATTTCAGTTTTTCCTTACCTGAGTCTATGATTGCTACTGGTTGATTTTCCATCCGAATAGTAACCGTCTTGAGGTCCTGTTCATAAAACACAAACTCAATGCCTTCATAGGCAAAGGCTTGGTGGTTGGGAAGTTCCATTAAAATTTCATCTTCTATATCTTTTAATATCTCGAATACGTTGTCTTTTTTCATTCCAACAACGACTTCATGTATAACCCCAACCTGTAAAAATTCTAAAACGTTTATCATATGCAACCAACTATTGTTTGAAGCGAGGTGTTTCTATTAAGCAATCACCTTTAAAATCAATTTCGTCTATTACCAAAGTGAATTAAAGATGTTATTTTTTTTTTAAACTAACAATTTGAAATCATAAAAACCTGTCATGTGGATTGCTTTTATTTCGAGAATTCATTTCCACTTTTTGCAGGCAACTATAAAAGACGAGATGCGTGCTCAATAAAACCATCAAAGAATCTTATCAAACGTGCAGAAGAAATGAGAATGGTGGGGAATAATGAATAAAAAAATCGCCAGAATAAAATAGTGAGTATCTGGCGACTTGTGTGCGTGTTAGTGTATGAAGTCATCTCGACTTTT
>DMXI01000657.1 GCA_003483885.1 Microscillaceae bacterium | reverse complement strand
AGACTCAAAGTTATGACTGTTTTGAACAAGTACAGCCGCCGTATCACCCAGGATGATTCTCAGCCTGCTTCTCAGGCCATGTTATACGGGATTGGATTGACCAAAGAAGATTTAGACAAGGCCCAGGTGGGTATTGTAAGTACTGGATATGAAGGAAATACCTGCAACATGCACCTCAATGAACTAGCCTCGGTAGTCAAACAAGGTACTCAGGAAGTAGATTTGGTGGGGCTGATTTTCCATACCATTGGGGTAAGCGATGGTATTTCAAATGGTACCGAAGGTATGCGTTTTTCGCTTCCCTCCCGAGACATTATCGCAGATTCTATAGAAACAGTAGTACAAGCTCAATGGTATGACGGGGTGCTGGCCGTGGTAGGCTGTGATAAAAACATGCCGGGAGCTATGATGGCCCTGGCCCGTCTCAACAGACCAGGTTTGCTGGTATATGGAGGTAGTATTCGCTCAGGTTGTCATAAGGGCAAAAAACTTAACATTGTGTCGGCCTTTGAGGCTTTGGGACAAAAATTTAATGGTCAACTAGGTGAGGAAGATTATCAAGGGATCATTCAGAATGCCTGCCCAGGCGCAGGTGCCTGTGGTGGCATGTACACAGCCAACACTATGGCTACCGCAATGGAAGCTTTAGGGTTGAGTTTACCCTACAGTGCTTCTAATCCCGCGCTTAGCCCCGAAAAGAACCAAGAGTGTATAGAAGCAGGCAAAGCCATGAAAAGATTATTGGCGGAAGATATTAAACCTCGGGATATATTGACTCCCCAAGCTTTTGAAAACGCCTTGACAATGCTTATGGCAATGGGTGGTTCTACCAATGCGGTGTTGCACTTGTTAGCAGTAGCCAAAGCCGCCGAACTCCCCTTAACGCTGGCTGATTTTCAACGCATAAGCGATAAAACCCCTTATCTGGCTAATTTAAAACCAAGTGGCCAATACTTGATGGAAGATTTGCACGCCATTGGAGGTACACCTGCGGTGATGAAATTGCTCCTTCAGGAAGGGCTTTTAATTGGTGATTGCCTAACAGTGACTGGGGAAACTTTGGCAAAGAACCTGGAAAATGTCCCATCAATTACGGCTACACAGGATGTATTTTTCCCAGTACAAAAACCCATCAAACCAGAAGGGCACCTCCAAATATTGTATGGAAACCTTGCTACACAGGGCGCTGTGGCCAAAATTACCGGAAAAGAAGGTGAAGTGTTTGAAGGAGTGGCCAAAGTATATGACAGTGAGTTTGAAGCCATTGCTGGCATCAAAAACGGAGAGGTGAAAAAGGGACATGTAGTAGTTATTCGTTATGAGGGACCTAAAGGAGGCCCTGGAATGCCCGAAATGCTCAAACCAACTTCTGCTATTATGGGAGCTGGCCTGGGCAATGAAGTAGCTTTGATTACTGATGGGCGGTTTTCGGGTGGATCTCACGGTTTTGTAGTAGGCCATGTCTGCCCTGAAGCGCAAGAAGGTGGCTTGATTGCACTCCTCCAAAATGGTGATCGTATTACCATAGATGCGATCAATAATGAAATCAAGGCACATTTATCAGAGGATGAAATCGCTCAAAGACGTACCCATTGGCAAGCTCCTCCACTACGTTTTAAACGAGGAATTTTAGGCAAGTATGCCCGTTCGGTTTCTTCTGCGGCTGAAGGCTGTGTAACTGATGAATAACTTTTTAATCAATCCAATCTCTGACACATTCAAAACCCAAAAGTATGAATACGCAAATACAAGATTTGGAAACGGCTCAAGCCAATACCTCTTCCAAGATCAGAAAAAAAGTTACTGGTGCAGAAGCCTTGATCTTATCATTGTTGGAAGAAGGGGTAGACACGATTTTTGGTTACCCAGGAGGAGCCATTATGCCCGTGTATGATGCCTTGTATCATTATGACCAACAGCTTCATCATATTCTGACCCGGCACGAACAAGGCGCTACTCACGCCGCTCAAGGCTACGCTCGTTTGGCAAAAAAAGCAGGCGTATGTTTTGCTACTTCGGGCCCAGGCGCTACCAACTTAATTACTGGAATAGCTGATGCCCAAATAGATTCTACCCCTATGGTATGCATTACTGGGCAGGTAGCCAGTCATTTACTTGGCAGCGATGCTTTTCAAGAAACCGATATTATAGGCATCTCGGCTCCAGTAACCAAGTGGAACTTTCAAATTACCAAAGCAGAAGAGATTCCAGGTACTATTGCCAAAGCGTTTTACATTGCCCAAAATGGTCGACCAGGGCCTGTACTCATCGACATCACCAAAGATGCCCAATTTGAGACTATAGATTTTGAGTACCAGAAATGCCAAAAGATTAGAAGCTACCGTCCAGTACCACCGCTGAATCATCAGGCGATACTACAGGCTGCCCAATTGATCAATCAAGCACAAAAACCAATGGTTTTGATGGGGCAAGGAGTTTCATTGGCACGCGCCGAGAAAGAATTACTGACTTTTGCCGAAAAAACAGGCATTCCAATCGCCAGTACCCTGTTAGGTTTATCTTCTTTCCCTACGTCTCATCCATTGTATGTAGGTTTTTTGGGTATGCACGGAAACTATGGCCCCAATGTAAAAACCAACGAAGCCGATCTGCTCATTGCGGTGGGTATGCGGTTTGATGATCGGGTAACGGGGGATTTGAAACGCTACGCTCAAAAAGCCAAAGTGATACACATAGAAATAGACCCCGCCGAAATAGATAAAAATGTAAAAGCCGACGTGGCAGTCATAGCTGATGCCAAAGAAGCCTTACAAGGCTTATTACCTCTGGTAAAGGCTCAAGAACGCCCTGATTGGTTACAAGAGTTTGCAGCCTGTGACCAAACCGAACATGATCAGGTAGTTAGTAAGACTTTGGCTCCCAATACTCCCAAAGTAAAAATGGCAGAGGTGATTGATGCCCTCTCCCGACTCACCCAAGGACAAGCCGTAATTGTGACTGATGTAGGACAACACCAGATGATTGCCAGCCGCTATTATCGATTTGCGCAGCCTAATAGCAATATTACTTCGGGAGGCTTAGGTACCATGGGGTTTGCCCTACCCGCAGCTTTGGGAGCAAAACTGGCCCGTCCCGATCGAGAAGTAATCGCCATTATTGGGGACGGTGGATTCCAAATGACCGCCCAAGAATTGGGTACTTTGATGCAATACCAGATTCCAGTCAAAATGATTATTCTGAATAATAGTTTTCTGGGAATGGTTCGTCAATGGCAAGAACTCTTTTTTGACAAGCGCTACTCTTTTACCGAAATGGCCAACCCTGATTTTGTTGCTTTGGCTCGCTCTTTTAAGATTGAGGCTCAACAAGTACAAGCTCGTGAAGAGCTCAGTTCGGGTCTGGAAAATCTATTGAATCACAAGGGTTCTTTCCTGCTGGAAGTAGTCGTAGAAAAAGAAGACAATGTGTTTCCGATGGTACCTACTGGCGAAAGCGTGTCTAACATCCGTTTGTCTTAAAAACTTACAAAACCGCTTACCGCGAATGATCAATTAATCAACTTCTAAATATTTTAATCTTTTGAACTTCAAGCATTTAACCTTGAACAATGGAAAAGGAACAGTTTACTTTAACGATTTTTTCCGAAAACAACATTGGTTTACTCAACCGCATCACAGATGTTTTCTCCAGGAGAAAAATCAACATAGATAGTTTAACCACTTCTGCTTCAGAAACGGAAGGTATATTCCGATTTACAATTGTAGTAGAAACAAGCTTGTCCAATGTAGAACGCATTGTGAAGCAATTAGAGAAACAGGTGGAGGTACTCAAAGCCTTTTTTTACAAAGAGGACCAGATTATTCATCAAGAGGTGGCCCTTTATAAAATATCTACCCAATCGCTGATGCATAGCAAAAAGGTAGAGCAAATTATTCGGGCCAATCACGCTCGAATACTCACAATTGAACCTGAATTTATGGTCATTGAGAAAACCGGGCATCAGTCCGAAACCCAAGCACTCTTTGAGCAACTCAAACCCTACGAAATACTCAGTTTTGTACGTTCGGGGCGAATTGCCATTGCCAAGCCTATGAAGAGGCTCAGTGCCTATTTGGCGGAGGTTGGACAGGCATTGTAGCGTTTCATAATGATGAATTTTTAATGGTGAGTGATTAGTGGTGAATGGTCAATTATGAATTATGAATTAGTTCCTTCGGCTTCGCTCAGGATAATGTTTTGCAAATATGAGAATACAATAATTATTGATGTTTGATTATGCAACGCATCGCGGAACAATAGAACCATAAGCCGAAGGCGGAACCATTTAACAATAAAAAAACAAAATAAATTTTAAACTCAAACAAGCCTAAAACTATGGCAACGATCAATTTTGGAGGAGTAGACGAAAACGTAGCTACTCGCGAAGAATTTCCTTTATCAAAAGCAGTAGAAACCTTAAAAGGTGAAACCATCGCCATTATAGGGTATGGGGTACAAGGTCCTGGACAGGCACTAAACCTGAGAGATAATGGTTTTAACGTAATTGTAGGGCAACGTAAACCCTCAAAGTCATATGATAAGGCATTGGCTGATGGCTGGGAAGAAGGGGTAAACCTATTCCCAATAGAAGAGGCTCTGGAAAAAGGCACCGTAATTCAATATCTATTATCTGACGCAGGGCAAATTGCACTGTGGTCCACTGTAAAACAATACCTCACCGCAGGTAAAATGCTGTATTTTTCTCACGGTTTTGGAGTTACTTACCACGAGCAAACCGGCATAGTACCTCCAGCAGATGTGGATGTAGTATTGGTAGCCCCCAAGGGTTCAGGTACCAGTCTTAGACGCATGTTTGTAGAAGGCAAAGGCCTGAACTCTAGTTATGCAGTGTACCAAGATGCCACTGGACAAGCCCAGGAAAAAGTAATCGCTTTAGGAATAGGCATTGGTTCAGGGTATTTATTTGAAACCACTTTCGAGAAAGAGGTATATAGTGACCTTACCGGAGAACGCGGGGTACTCATGGGGGCCTTGGCTGGAGTCATGGAAGCGCAATATGAGTTGCTACGCCGCAAAGGGCATTCTCCTTCGGAGGCTTTCAACGAAACCGTAGAAGAACTGACGCAGAGCCTGATTAAATTAGTAGCCGAAAACGGAATGGATTGGATGTACGCCAACTGCTCTACTACCGCTCAAAGAGGGGCATTAGACTGGAAAGATAAGTTTAAAGTAGCAGTAGAACCTGTATACGAAGAACTCTATCAAAGTGTATCATCTGGCCAGGAGGCCAAAATCACGATTGAGGCCAACAGCAAGCCTGATTATCGCGAGAAGCTAGAAGAAGAGCTTGGGGTAATTCATCAATCTGAAATGTGGCAAACTGGAGCCGTAGTACGCAAGTTACGTCCTGAGAATCAACCACTTCCGCAAGAGGTTTAATACACAACTGATTCACAAACAGCGATTAACGAACACTAATCAGCGAACAATTCAAACGGTTAGGTTCGTTAATCTGCTTTGATGAATTGAGAGAATACTTTCAACAAAATACACACTTATTACAATTGCCAAACCCTCTCTAATGCAAAATGAAAACAGCACTGGAAAAACCGACTGACTCGACAGTTTCGGTCGTCGATGTACAAAACGCCTATCAAGTATTAAAAAAGGTGGTTTATCATACTCCCCTCCAATTAAACCCTTTGCTCTCAGAAAGATACCAGGCAAAGGTATACCTCAAACGAGAAGATCTACAAGTTGTACGCTCTTATAAAATCAGAGGAGCCTATTTTAAGATTAATAGTTTAACTCCTGCCGAACGTACCCACGGCATTGTATGTGCCAGTGCCGGTAATCACGCTCAAGGGGTAGCGTATGCCTGTCAGGCACTTCAGGTCAAAGGCACCATTTATATGCCCTCTCCCACCCCAAGGCAAAAGGTTGACCAAGTACGATTTTTTGGCAAAGAGTGGGTAGATATTTGTCTTACCGGCGATACCTTCGACAATGCCTATGAAGAGGCTCGTCAATTTTGCCAAGAAAATCAACAAGTATTTATCCATCCTTTTGATGATCCTCACGTGATTGCCGGACAAGGCACCGTAGGAATGGAAATATTAGCTGATATTCCAGAAAACCCTGATTATGTACTGGTTCCGGTAGGAGGAGGAGGATTGGCTTCTGGGGTAGGAAGTTATCTCAAGCAGCTTAAGCCTTCGGTAAAATTGGTGGGCGTAGAACCCAAAGGTGCTGCTTCTATGCAAGAATCGTTAGCCCAACAAGCCCCCGTGGTATTGCCTAATATAGATAAGTTTGTAGATGGAGCCGCCGTGCAAAAAGTGGGAAACCTGACCTTCAAAATTTGCCAACAAGTATTAGATAAAGTAGAGACAGTGGACGAAGGGCAAGTTTGTACAACCATTTTAAAGCTTTATAACGAACAAGCCATTGTGGTAGAACCTGCCGGGGCACTTACCATTGCTAGCCTGGAGCAGATGAAGGAGGAAATTAAAGGCAAAACAGTGGTGTGCGTGGTAAGTGGTAGCAACAATGACATTACCCGTATGGAAGAAATCAAAGAAAAGTCACTTCTATACGAAGGCTTGAAACATTATTTTTTGATAGATTTTCCACAAAGATCGGGTGCTTTACGAGAGTTTGTACTCAATGCTTTGGGGCAAAATGATGACATTACCCATTTTGAATATATCAAAAAACATAACAAAGAAAAGGGAATGGCCGTGGTAGGCATTGAGTTACAACACCCAGCCGATTATCAAGCATTGATTCATCGTTTTGAGCATCATCAAGTAGCCTATATGTTGCTCAATCAACAGCCATCATTACTCAGTCACATTCTATAATGATTAGCTACGCAAAATATCAATCTGGGAATCAAAATGGGCGGCTTTTTCGGGATATTGTTCTTTGAGTCGCTCAAACACCTGGATTGCCTCATCTACTTTACCTTGGTTGAACAATATAAGCGCGGTACTTTCACTGATAAAATCTTCACCAGCTCCATCGGTTTTGTCAGCATCGGCCTCTACTTGCTCATCGGAAGCAGTTTCTGTAGGCAACACCTCCTCAGCAATGAAAGGCTCATTTTGCAAAATACTAATTTGAGCTAAAAAATAATCTTCTCGCTCTGGCTGCTGATCCATAAGCTGTCGGTAAATGTCAATAGCTTCCTCGTTTCTTCCTTGATTAAACAAGAAAATGGCGGCACTCTCACTCACTTTACTTTCTTTGTTTTCTGGTACTTCGTTAGCTTTCTCAAATTGAACATCATCCAAAATAGGTTTCTGCTCGAATACTTCTTGTTCAACCTCTTTACTAGTCTCAGGTTCCAGGTAAGCTTCTGTATCTATAGACTGGAAAAAATCCGTTGTATCTGTTGTTTCTGAGGTCTTACTTTCTTCTTTTATTGGGGTTTTTACTTCCAGGTCAATAGTGGGTTCTATCGCATCCGGCTTCTCTTCTTCCTCTCTCTCTTTGGTGACCAAGTTTGAAACTACCTCCGCTGGTTTCGATTCATCCTCCACCTCGTTGGTTTCTTCAACTTTTGATGCTGAGTCCACACTGTCATCAGTTGTCGTAGACGACAAATCGGTATCATCGGCAATGATGGCCAATTGACCTTCGTAATAACCTTTTTTCTCAGGATACTTTGCAATCAGTTGTTTATACATAGCAATTGCTTCATCGGTTCGTCCTTCGTTGAACAGATCCATTGCTACCCCTTCATTCATATTTTCGTCTTCCTCAACTACTGGAAACGAATCGATCAATGGTTCAGCGATTTCTGGTGCTTCTTCGTCTATTGATGGAGCTTCTTCTTCTAACTTTGGATTTTGCGCCAATTGGTCAGTTTCCCAACCACGCACCGCCTCAAAGGCATCAAAACCGTCTTCCACTTGTGCATCATGCACTACTTTGCCTTCGATTTGATCGGTCTCTGAAACACGTACTGCTTCAAAAGCATCAAAGCCATCTTCTACTTGCGCATCGTGCACTACTTTGCCCTCTATTTGGTCAGTTTCCCAACCACGCACCGCCTCAAAGGCATCAAAACCATCAGCAATTTGTTCGTCATGAACTACCTTACCTTCTATCTGATCTGCTTCTGAAACACGTACTGTCTCAAAAGCATCAAAGCCATCTTCTACTTGCGCATCGTGCACGACTTTGCCTTCTATCTGATCCGTTTCTGAAACACGCACTGCCTCAAAAGCATCAAAGCCCTCTTCTATTTGGGCATCGTGCACCACTTTACCCTCTACTTGGTCAGTTTCCCAACCGCGTACTGCGTCAAAGGCATCAAAACCATCTTCTACTTGCACATCGTGCACTACTTTGCCCTCTATCTGATCCGTTTCTGAAACACGTACTGCGTCAAAGGCATCAAAACCATCAGCAATTTGTTCGTCATGAACTACCTTACCTTCTATCTGGTCAGTTTCCCAGCCACGTACTGCCTCAAAAGCATCAAAACCATCAGCAATTTGTTCATCATGAACTACTTTACCTTCTATTTGATCCGTTTCTGAAACACGTACTGCCTCAAAAGCATCAAAGCCATCGGCAATTTGTTCGTCATGAACTACTTTACCTTCTATTTGATCGGTCTCTGAAACACGCACTGCCTCAAAGGCGTCGGAACCATCTTCTACTTGCTCATCATTTACTACTTTACCTTCTATTTGCTCCGTTTCCCAATGCCTTACTAGTTCAAACAAATCCAGATCGTCATCATCATCTGACGCGTGTGGTTTGCCTGCCAAAAACTCGCTTTCCCAACCTCGTACCTGATCAAACAGATCTACTTCGGTAGCCGCTACATCATCAGTAGAGGACTCGCCTTCAACTGTTGGTATCACAGCCTCTAAAGATTCAGCTTGTGCTATTGCTTCACTAGATTCTTCTACACGCTTTTCATCCTGAACCTCAGATGACACAATATCCTCGGCTACTGGGCTACTCATTTCTTCTGCCTCCGACAAGTCTACAGCCTCAAGTGGTTGTACCACATCTTGCATGTGTACATTTGGCGAAGCATTAAATGTGAGCTTGTCTCTTAATATATCGAATGCATCTACTACATAATCCTCGTTTCTTACTAACTCGAAAGGATCCTCAAGTAGCAATGGATTGTATGGGATAAAATCGTCAGGTAATTTAACTTCTACATAAAAGTCCTCATCAGGCTGTATATCTTCTGTCTTCTCACTTACAACAGGACTTTCCTCTTTATCTTGGCTTTGCGTCTCTTCTTTAGGGCTATCCGTGATGGCTTCGTCTAGAGTAGAGGGTTTTTCAACGGAGGTGGAAGGGGTATCGTCAATGCCAATACCAAACAAGCTGGGATTTTTAGTCAGGAGATCATATTGAGTTTGAAAATACTCTTTTCTGGTAGGGTATTTTCTCATCAACTCTTGATAGACACTCGCAGCCATATCCAACTCACCCTTCTTGTAGTATTCTATGGCCAAATCTTCGTTTAAATCTTCTACGTCGATTTTGCTTGCCTTTTTTACCGAAGGTTCTACTTCTCGTAATAGGTCAAAAGAATCTTCAAGTTCAGGATGCCCCAAATCATTTATCCCAGGTACAGGCACCTCTTGTATTTGCTCTTGAAGGTCTTCGTTTTTTTCGGGTTTTACTGATACAGGTTTGAGATAATATGCTTTATCTTTAAGACTTTCATCAAACTGGTAAGTATTGTCGAATAACAAATTAGCTTGATTGAGAAAGTATTCTTTTTTGTCTGGATACCTCAGGATAAGTTTATCAAAATGAGCACGAGCCTCCTCTACTTTTCCATCATTGTAAAGATCCATCGCCCCATATACATCCAACTCTTGCCTCAAATCTATTACGATTTTATCTGATAGGTCTATATCAGTTTCATTGGTAATGAGGCGATCGGCAGGAAAAGCTGCATACTGATCCTCTATTGGTTCTTCGTCTTGCTCCTCTTGCTTATCTTCTATTTGGGGGGTAACCTCACTATTGGTTTTATCTTCTTCTGCTTCTACCTGAGCTAATGTTTCTTCAGAGGGTTGAGCGTCCTCTGTCTCCTCAGAATGATCATCTCGAGTATCCTCTGTTGTTGTATGATCCTCCTCAACCTCATTTGAAACATCATCTTCTACAGCTTGCTCTTTAGAATCTTCCAAAACTGGAGTCACAGGCTCCTCGTCTTGGTTGCTAGAAGTATTTTCGGGCATTTTGGCGGCCAAAGACTCATCAAACTCATAGGTATTATCCATGAGCAGATTAGCCTGGTTCATATAATAGTCTTTCTTATCAGGATAGCGCAATATCAATTTATGGAAATGCTGCCTGGCTTCGTCTACTCTGCCCTCATTGTACAAACTGATCGCATAGAACTCGTCCTGATTTTCATCAAAATCAAGAGAAATTTCTTTAGATGCTGACTGATCAGTATTATTTGGTTGATTTTTTTCGGGAAAGGTGTCCAGTGTTGTTTTCTCTTCTTTATCCCCTATGGAATCAAAAAAAGAAATCGTTTCATTTTCTACCGTAATGCTTTCCTCTTCTTCAAAACCATCCTCATCTTTCCCATTTTTTGACGCTTGATCTGTCTTGGCTTCCTGACTCAACAAATCTCTCAAAAGATTACGATTATAGGCATACACTGCAGCACGGCGAATCTTGTTGGGGGCCTGCACTGGCTCTACTTCCTGAGAACCTTTGGCAAGCAGCACATGCGCCACATGAAAATAAGGAAAACGCTCTGCTATGTCTTCCAATGACTCAAGCGTAACGTCATTGATTTTAGCAGGGTCTTCGATAATGTACAATAATGCCTTTTTGTTCATAAGTTTCTTCTTTTGAGATTGTCAGCACGCGCTGCCTTTACTTGTATGGTGTCTTAGTTTAGATATTTTTGTTAGGTGTTAACCATTTAGTAATCAGCAATATAAAAATTTTGATCAATTATATAGCTTTTCTCCAAGAATATGTTCAAAAGAATTTACCAGTTTGCCGCTGTCTTGTTAAATATATCTAACAATAGCTTTTCAAAAATCTCAGGAATCCTTTCTGGTTCGGCTTGAGCCAGGGTTTGGGTCTGAGGAAAATCGGCAAACTGAGAAAACGTTTGCGTAAAGTTTTTTGCGTCGTCTTGTTTGCTTTCAAAGGTCACACTTACCGCAATTGTCAAACGGTTACTAGCCGCTTGTGATTGCGCTGTTAAGGCAATAGGAGCTACCGTATAGCTTGTAATATTTCCTCTTAAGCTCCAGTCACCATTGCCATCTACCAGATTCAAAGATGAGTTTTGTTGATAATACTCTCTCAACCTATCGGTAAAATCTTGCCCCAGGTTGGCAGGCCCCAAAGTAGCATTGTTTTGAAAATTGTCTACAAACAATGTTTTTACATCTGCGGGGATGCTGGCCCCACTAAAGCTATAACTGAAAAGGCAACTATTCAGGCCAATTACCAAAGTGCTCCATAGTAAGCTATATACAAGATATTTGCTCAAACTATGCCACTTTTTATTCACTGGGTAAAAAAATCTATTTTTGCTTCTCGATTTCATACTGTTTAATTTTTCGGTAAAGTGTTCTTTCAGAAATCCCTAAATCTCGAGCTGCATACTTTCGCTTGTTTTTATTTTTTCTTAGTGCTTTGATAATCAGCTCTTTTTCTTGCTCCTCGAGGGATAAGGAATCGTTTTCTTCTTCGTGTTGGATGTCATGGGTATTATCCAATTCATCCAAATCGGTTATCTCTATCACGTTCTCTTCCTGAAAAGTGCTACCAGTATTCACCGAAGTATCCGAAGGAAGTAAACGATCTACTTTTTGCAAAGCAGTATCTACACTTTCTTCGTTGATGCCATTAAACAAGTCTGGATGGTCACTAATCACATTGCCGTAATTTCCGGTACTCAAAAGCTCAAATACCAGTTTTTTCAGCTCTGTCACATCCTTTCGCATGTCAAACAAAATCTTGTACAACAAGTCTCTTTCCGAAAAGCTTTGGTCTTGTCCATTGCCACCTGTGGCATTACTTAGTAAAGCAGGGGGTCTACTGGTGGTTTCGCTGGGTATGTATTTATTGAGAGTTTCAGCATCAATCTCCTGCTCCATTTCCAACAATGACATTTGCTGGGTGAGGTTTTTTAGCTGTCGAATGTTTCCAGGAAAACGATAATTGGCCAGAATCTGGGCTGCATCCGAGTTGAGTTTAATAGGCTTTACCCGATACTGCTCGGCAAAATCGGTGGCAAACTTTCGAAATAGTAACAAGATATCATTGCCACGCTCTCGCAAGCCTGGTACAGTAATCGGTACTGTGCTCAAACGAAAGTATAGATCTTCTCTGAATTTTTTCTGTTCTACGGCCTCTAGCAAGTCCACATTGGTTGCCGCTACTACCCGCACATTGGTTTTTTGTACTTTGTTCGAACCCACTCTGATAAACTCTCCGTTCTCGAGCACCCTCAACAGGCGCGATTGGGTTCCCAGTGGCATCTCTCCTATTTCGTCCAAAAAAATGGTACCACCATCAGTCACTTCAAAAAAACCTTTTCGGGCTTCCCTAGCATCGGTAAAGGCTCCTTTTTCGTGTCCAAACAACTCCGAATCAATCGTTCCTTCGGGTATCGCTCCACAGTTAATCGCAATGAACTGGCCATGTTTGCGAGGACTCAAGCTATGGATGATTTTGGAAAACGATTCTTTACCTGTTCCACTCTCTCCCATAATCAGTACATTCATTTCGGTAGGGGCTACCTGGGCCGCTACATGAATGGCATAATTTAACTTGGGGGAATTACCAATGATACCAAATCGTTGCTTTATACTCTGAATTTCTTCTTGTCTCAAACTTTTAAAAGGTTTTGGGTACTGGGTTAGGTTTTTTCACAGGGTTTACCAGTAACCAAGGTTTACAATTTACATTTGCTGTGTATGTAATCACTTATTTTAGACCATACTACTCTAAAATTGGCCGTGAGGACACGGTCAACGGCGCGATCGCCTTCGTTTGTGTCTCCACAAACGAAAAATGTCTAGTAGTATGTTAGACATCAGTCAAGACCTGACAAGCTACAACCTCTCAGGTCTCAAGGTTATTCAGCTTCTCCAAACAAAGTAGCCGCTGTACAATCATGTACTTTCACCATGACATAATCTCCTTTTTTGTAATGTTTCTTTGGGAAAATAACCACTTTATTGGCTGAGTTTCTCCCCTTAAGATATTCATCTGAACGTTTAGAAAACCCTTCTACCAATACCTTATGTACCTTGCCTACATCCTGTTGATTGCGTTTAAGTGATAGCTCTTGCTGCAAAGCAATAATCTCTTGCAAACGCTTCTTTTTCGTTTCCAAAGGCACATCATCCTTCATTTTCTTGGCAGCGGTAGTATTAGGTCGCTCAGAATAATAAAACATGTACGAGAAGTCATATTTTACTTCCTCCATCAAAGTAATGGTGTCTTGATGCTCTTCTTCGGTTTCAGTACAGAATCCAGCAATCATATCGCTAGAGATACCACAGTCTTCTCCCAAAATACGGCGAATAGAAGCCACAATTTCCAGGTATCTTTCCCGCGTATATCCTCGGTTCATTACGTCAAGCACTCGGCTGTTCCCACTTTGTACTGGTAGGTGAATGTATTTGCAAATATTTTCATATTTGGCCATCGTATGCAGTACTTCTTCGGTAATGTCTTTGGGGTGGGAAGTAGAAAAACGAATTCGTAAATCAGGACTTACCAAGGCTACTTTCTCGAGTAACTGGGCAAAGTTCACAATTTCTACACCTTCTAAATCTGCTCCTTTTTTAATGGCTTTCTTTTCTCCCAAAAGTGAAATCACATCAGGATTAGAACTCCACAGGTAAGAATCCACATTTTGTCCCAATAAGGTTACTTCCTTATAACCTTTGTCAAATAAATCTTGAGCTTCTTTTACGATTGAATGTGGGTCACGGCTACGTTCACGGCCTCGGGTAAAAGGCACCACACAGAACGAACACATATTATCACACCCTCGCATGATAGAGATAAATGCACTTACACCATTGGTGTTCAAGCGTACTGGAGCAATGTCGGCATAGGTTTCTTCTCTGGAAAGAAATACATTCACGGCTTCTTGCCCTTCATCCGCTTTTAGCACCAATTGAGGTAAGTCACGGTAAGAATCAGGCCCCGCTACGATGTCTACCATTTGCTCTTCTTCCAGCAAACGTTTTTTCAATCTCTCGGCCATACAACCCAACACCCCTACTACCATTCCAGGTTTTTTGTTCTTCACATGGTTCAGGTTTTGCAAACGGTTGCGTACACGTTGCTCAGCGTTATCTCTAATAGCGCAGGTATTGAGCAATACTACATCGGCATTATCTACCTCTGAAGTAGTATCAAACCCATGCTCAGCCATGATAGAAGCTACGATTTCACTGTCTGAAAAATTCATTTGACAACCATAGCTTTCAATGTATAATTTCCGGGTTTTACCCGTGTTAGTTTCTTCGGTAATATGAACGTTTTCGTTCGTTTCTTTATCACTTGGCTTGAGTATTGCTAAGTCTTTAATTACTTTTTGCATTGATTTTCTTTATTTTAGCGTACAAAAGTAAGCATTTTGCCCCAAAAATGACAAAATGGCAGTAAATAATTTAGGGAA
>DMXI01000654.1 GCA_003483885.1 Microscillaceae bacterium | reverse complement strand
TTAGTAGCGGAGACAGGACTCGAACCTGCGACCTCCGGGTTATGAGCCCGACGAGCTACCAACTGCTCTACCCCGCGATTTAATTGGGCAACAAAGGTAGGGATTGTTTTTAATATCCCAAACTTTTTTTGTTTTTATTTTCAAATAAAAAACCTGCAAGTATGATACCTACAGGTCTTATGCTTAGTAGCGGAGACAGGACTCGAACCTGCGACCTCCGGGTTATGAGCCCGACGAGCTACCAACTGCTCTACCCCGCGATTTAATTGGATAACAAAAGTACGAGGTATTTTATAATAAATCAAGTACCTTTGTAAAAAATTAGTCAATATACGCATATTTATTGATTTAAGGCTGTTTTTTGTGTGAAAAATGCAATAAATCAAAGCGTAACACACCTATTATTTGATAATAAAATACAAATATGGAAAATGCAGATTGGTTAATCCCTGAAAACGAGCACCATCGAGCGGGTTTTGTAAGTATCATTGGCAAACCCAATGTGGGTAAGTCCACCCTCATGAATCAAATGATAGGAGAAAAGCTTTCCATCATTACTTCCAAGGCCCAAACCACTCGCCATCGCATTATGGGGATTATCAATGGAGAGGATTTTCAAGTGGTTTATTCTGATACGCCAGGGATTATCAAACCCAAGTATGAGTTACACAAGTCCATGATGCGCTTTGTGAATACCTCATTAGACGATGCTGATATCATTTTGTTTGTAACCGATATTTTTGAAAAACACGATGAAAACGATGTCATCGAAAAACTCAAAATTAGTGGGGCTCCTGTCATACTGCTCATCAATAAAATTGATTTGGCCAAAGAAAATCAGGTAGAAGAAAAAGAGGCCTATTGGAAAGAGTTGATTCAACCCAAAGAAATTATTCCGATATCGGCATTGAATAATGTCAATATTGATCAACTTTTTGAAAGCATTCTAAAATATTTACCCAAGCATCCTCCATACTTCCCAAAAGATTCATTTACCGATAAGCCAGAGCGTTTTTTTGCCGCAGAGATTGTAAGAGAAAAAATCTTCAAAAATTACAAACAAGAAGTCCCTTATGCTTGTGAGGTAATGATTACCGAGTTTAAAGAGAAAGAAGATATTATTAATATCCGGGCCGAAATTCTCGTAGAACGTCAAAGTCAAAAAGGTATCTTGATTGGGAAAAAGGGACAAGCGCTCAAAAAAGTAGGGGTAGAAGCCAGGGCTGATCTAGAAGAATTCTTTGCAAAACAAGTATTTTTGGCCCAACATGTCAAAGTAGTACCCGATTGGCGCCAGCAGCGAAATAAACTGGATCATTTAGGGTACAGATAAAAAAGGATGTAAGTTGTTGGCTATTAGTTTTTGATTAATGGTGTGTAGTTTTTAATCAAAAATCAACAATCAAACATCAGTAATTCATCATTCATAATTAATAATTAAGAAATAATGTCAAACATTGTTGCGATAGTAGGCCGTCCAAATGTAGGGAAGTCCACCTTATTCAATCGCCTTGTAGAAGAGCGTAAAGCGATCATGGATAACCAAAGTGGGGTGACTAGAGACCGTGTATATGGGCAGGCAGATTGGGTAGGCAAGTTTTTTACAGTAGTAGATACTGGAGGATATGTAGTAGGGTCTGAGGATGTTTTTGAAGAGGCTATTCGTGAACAAGTTGAAATTGCACTGGAAGAAGCCTCTGTGATTCTTTTTGTAGTAGACTGTATTACTGGCCTTACCGACTTAGACAAAGATTTTGCAAATATCCTTCGTCGGGGTAAAAAGCCAGTCATCATAGTAGCCAACAAAGCCGATAATATTGAGAAAGAGTACATGGCGGCGGAGTTTTATGAGTTAGGAATGGGGGATGTATTTCCTATATCAGCGCAAAGTGGGTCTGGTACTGGTGAAATATTAGATGAAGTCGTGAAGCATCTCGAGGCTGATGACGTGGAAGACCCTAACGAAGGAATTCCTAAAATTGCCATCATTGGTAGGCCCAATGCCGGCAAATCGTCATTGGTAAATGTGCTCACAGGACAAGAGCGAAGTATTGTAACCGATGTGGCGGGCACTACGCGTGACTCTATCAATACCCATTATAAGGCTTATGGTAAAAACTTCATATTGACTGATACCGCTGGGTTACGTCGTAAAAGCCGGGTTAAAGATAACATTGAGTTCTATTCTACGCTTAGAGCTATTCGCTCTCTCGAAGAATCTGATGTATGTGTAGTATTAGTAGATGCCACCCGTGGTATTGAAGGACAAGATGTAAATATCATTGGATTAGCAGATCGTAATGGGAAAGGAATCGTCATTATGATCAATAAATGGGACTTGATAGAAAAAGATACCAAAACTGTAGAAAAGTTTAAAAAGGATATCCAGGAAAAGATTGCGCCTATGACTTATATCCCAATCATTTTTGGCTCAGTGGTAGAGAAACAACGCATCTTTAAAGTAGTAGACAAAGCCATAGAGGTGTATGATAACCGAAACAAGAAAATTTCTACCTCAGAGCTAAACAAGATGATGCTGCCTGAGATTGAGCATTATCCGCCGCCTGCTATCAAGGGTAAATACATCCGAATCAAGTACATTACCCAGCTTCCAACTGCTAAGCCAACCTTTGCTTTTTTCTGTAATTTACCTCAATATATCCGAGAATCTTACCAAAGATATTTGGAGAATAAGTTGCGTAAACACTTTGGTTTCGAGGGAGTTCCCCTCCAAATCTTCTTCCGAAAAAAATAACAAAAATGTTTTGATTTCTAGGTGAACGAACTAGATTTGTGGCTCAAATCTAAAAATACTAAAAACTATGAAGAAATTTTTTGCATTACTTCTTGTAGCTGGGTTGTTTACCTTCGCTTCTTGTGGTGGTGGTGGTAAAGAAGGTACAGGTACCGATACTACTTCTGCTACGGATACTTCTGGTGGTACTACTACACCTGATACTACTAACAACACTCCTTCTACTGACGGCGGAGAAACTAAAACTGATACTGCTGCTGCTGGTGACTCTACTACTGTAACTGATACAGTAAGTAAAGGAGATGGCGAGAAGCCTGACTCTACCAAGGGTGGTGAGTAATTTCAAAGCTTTTGAACTTGAAAAATCGGGACTTTGATGTGTTCAAAGTCCTTTTTTTACCCACCAAATCAAATATTCTCAAAAAAAGTTTAAAAAATTTTTCAGAATGTTTGATTTACAAAAAAGTCCTC
>DMXI01000656.1 GCA_003483885.1 Microscillaceae bacterium | reverse complement strand
GAGTCCTGTCTCCGCTACTAAGCATAAGACCTGTAAGTATCATACTTACAGGTTTTTTTTATGTTTTGGATTTTCATTGAAGTTACCCCTCTCCTATTTCCGGTCTTTTAGCAAGGCTTAGAAGCTGCCTGGGCTCTATTCAATATTTTTGTGATGCATTCCTTCAATTCTTCGGGACAAGCTTTTATGCCTGACCTTTAGTGTTTGTCTACTTGCCTCTAATAATATGATCTTGCAAGCGCATCTACCAATCATTCCTACAACCTCAAACAGTTTCTTACAACTTATCTAAAATCTATTGGTAAACTTTGGCTTGGGCTTCTTAAAATGTAGCATTAACTCCGCTTTGAAACTCTGAATACGACTCTGCCCATTTTGGCGCTGGGCTACTTTTAGCTGTAGGAATTGTAATTTAGCTTTATAGCTTTTGCCTTCCTCGATAAGTTGCATTTCAGCATTGGGCATGCCTTCTTTTTGACTTTTCGCTTTTTCTATCAGCTTTTTCAGCAATGGATTAAGAATGAAGTTTACCAAGGTGTCTTTTTTTTCTAACAACAATAAGCGGTTTAGGGAATGGTCTAGTTCGATACGAATTTCTTTTTTATCTAACTGATGAATGGCTTCGTTTGGCTTTCTTAGTTTTTGGGTGTTGTAGTTAAACTTGAGGATATAATCATACCCCTTGATATCGCGTACTGGCTCGGTGTAGGCGGTTTGAAAATAAAATTGGCGAGTAGAAGCGTCAATCAGGTTTGTGACATACTCTCCAGTAACGTTTTCCCCCAACAAGGCATATAATTTGATAATTTTTTGCTCTTCCGAATCACTTTTCTTGATTAATGAGTCGAGATTATTGGTAAATAAAGGTTGTAAATGATCCAAATTGTTACGCTTAATAAAGAATGTAAGGATCGATTGGAGGTTTTGTTGGTCTTTGGGAGACAACTTGGTGGCTTGGGGGTTAGGGGTGATCACTCCTTGTTTCAAGAGCTGGTGTTCTTGCATAATCTGCGTAAAGCGATGGGTTTGACTTCTTACAGAGGTCATAAACACTCCCCAGGGGCCAAAAGAACTCAAGAGGCAAACAATGCTCAAAGAAATGGTTGTGAACTTTATGTTTTTGGCCTTACTAATTAATAAGTATAAGTGGATGCCTGTTAGCCAGATAGCCAGCACAAGAATGAGATAACGTAATTCGGTAAAACCATAGTCTTGAATACGCTTGCCTACTCCCCAGAATAAAAGCGCTAACAAGGGGAATAAACTCAGGGAAAAGTTGCGATGATATCGTTGAAGCCTTCTTGTCTTTTTTGGGTTGCTACTATTTTTTTGTTGGCGAATGGGATATACAATGAGAAAAGTGATCATTCCGATACCTGCAAAAATGATAACCAAATAGGTTACAAGTCCTTTGGGGAGTTCCATTCGAACCAAAATAACCACTCCATAAATATAGAGTATACTCAGATAAATAAAGACTAATGGGATCAATACCAGCTCTACAAAAAAATGCAAAATAGTGGGGTAGTCTTCCTTGGTCTCAAGGCTATCTACATTTTTAGGAATGCCTGAAAAGAAGAACAAGGCATTGGCAATACCAAATACAAATATGGCAAGCTGTATGTATAGCTTTGGCGATACAATCTGAAGGTTGAATAAATAATCGGTTGCAAACAAAGCGAGGGCAATACCACCAAATAACAAACTGGAATACAGCAGAGAAGTGATAAAACGGAGGGTAATGGCCAGATTGAACTGCCAGAAAGCATTGACTTCACCAGCCAGGGATTTCACAAAGGGAATGTAGGAAATCATGAGCAGGCCGGTTACAAAAAACAAGATGAATCGTAAGTAGTTTTTATAAGTTAGCTCTTTGGGGAGTAACAAATAATAGGTAATGACCACGGCAAATGCCAGCATTTCGAATACTAGTTTACGAGATGCAGCTACTTGGTTCCGCTCGGCGTATAAATCTACAATTAGAAAAATTAACACTCCTAGCGTCAACGCCATAAGCGATTGACCGTGGGTATTGATATGGGTTCTTAGATCAGTTTGCTGCTGGATAGCTACTACTAACACGACTGCTCCTAATGCAGCAGACAACATCGCAAATGGGTAACGAGAAAGGGTATTGTTTCTTTGAATGATTAAATCTCTAAATGATGGCCATTTGGACATGTAGGGCAATTATTAGTTGTTGATGATTAATTATGAATTGAGCCAATGAATAGTCGATAAATACCTGCTAATTGTCTGGCTTTTCTTTTCCTGTTTTTTCCTGGTCGGTTTGTTGATCTTCAGACTCAGGCAAGATCTCACTGCTGTCGTTTACTAACCCAATATCGATATCGTCTAGCATAGAAAACTTATCTTCTATTTCTTCTTCAAGTGCTTTTTGGGCTTGTACCATACTAGCATTCAGTTCAAACCCTAATAAAAATACCCAAGCCAATAAATAAAGCCAAAACATGAGGGCAATCAGGGTTCCGATAGAACCATACAATTTATTATAGTTGGCAAAATTACTGAGGTAAAAGGAGAATGCAGTAGTGCTCAACATCGCCAAAATAGATGCTACAGTGGCTCCCAGGGAAAAGAATCGCCACTCTTTTTTACGAGCAGGTGCCAGATTGTAAATCATAGAAATGGCAAATAAGAAAGCACAGAAAATAACAAATATTTTGACACCTGTGAGTAGATTGTGACCAAATGAATGGTCTTTTTGGAGCATAATCCAATCAGTCCATTTATAGAGATAGTCTAGCACAAAGTCTACCGCAAATTCGGTAACAATAATGACAAACACCACCACAATCATTAATAGTGCAAATAAAATAGCCAAGCCAGCCGCAATGAGTCTTTTACGAATGAAGCTTCTTTTTTCTGCAAATTTATAATTACGATTGAAGGTATCCATCATTTCAATCACCCCATTGGTAGCAGTATATAAAGCCAATAGAACCCCAAATGACAATAGGTTGGTGCGAGGCTTGGTAAGAATACTTACAATGGTTTCGTGGGTATACTCATAAATGCCTGCGGGCATAAATTGTTGTAACAAGCCATCTACTTGCTTTTTCATATCTATATCCTGCCCGGTAGTTACAAAATCAGGAATGTACTCTAGAATGTAAGGTACAATAAAAGGAATGAGTGTAAATAAAAATATAATGGCAGGAAACAACGATAAAGTAAAACTAAATGCAATCGCTCGTGCTTGCTGATGCAGTGGTTTATCGTTGATGTTGTCCCATAAGGTTTTGATGATACGATACCAAGACACTTGATGGTGTTTGGATTCAGAACGTCGTAAACGATCTACTGTATATTTATATACCTTGGAATTGGTAACTTTATTTACAATCTTGGTTTTCATGGCAGAATATTCGTTGGATACTTTTGCCTTCGTAAGCTTGTCTTTTATTTCAAATTTCTTAACCGTGCTACTTTCAATAAGCCTATCATGCTGATGGAATCAGTGATTTCATTGTTCATGACCATTTCTACGGCTTCGGCCAAAGATACCTTTTTGATTTGCAGGTCTTCGGTTTCATCAAAGTCAGTCTCGCCTGCCTGCAATTCTTCAGCAATATACACAATTCCTTCTTCATCTGTTACGGAATTGGAAGTATGTATTGTAGCGATTTGTGTCCATTTATTGGCAGTAAATCCCGTTTCTTCCTGTAGCTCACGTTTGGCCGATTCCAGCGGATCATTCTCGTGTCGCCCTCCTCCCATGGGAATTTCCCAAGAGTAAATATCTAATGGGTAACGATATTGCCCCACGAGATAGGTGTTGCCCTCTTCGTCTATAGGAATGATTCCAATGGCCAGATTTTTAAAATGTATGGTTCCATAGATTCCTGGTTTATTGGATGGGTTGACTACCATATCTTCTGATACGCGAATCCAGGGATTTTCGTACATTTTTTGGCGATAGATTGTATTCCACTTATTAATATCTTGGTCATTTTTTGGGTCACGATTGTTGTCCATTTCTGTATTGAATTAAAATTAGTCGTTTTAGCCGAGCTGCAATAATAACTATTTCGTTGTAATTAAATGCCTATCTTTGGGGTTTGTGTTTCATATAAAGTTATTATCAAATGTTGCAATCTTCTTTTTCTGAAGAATACATAGAAGCAGGGGTAGACGAAGTAGGACGAGGGTGTTTGGCGGGTCCAGTAGTAGCAGCGGCTGTAATTTTGCCCAAAGACTATAAAAATGAGCTATTGATGGATTCTAAAAAATTGAATAAGAAAAGTCGGGAAAAACTAAGAAAGACCATTGAGAAGGATGCTATTAGTTGGGCTATAGCGGAGGCTTCCCACACTGAAATAGATGAGATTAATATTTTAAATGCCAGCTTTTTGGCGATGCATAGAGCTATCGAGCAATTAGACCCTGAGCCTGAGCTTTTGCTTATTGATGGGAACCGTTTTACTCCTTATAAATTTATTACCTATCAATGTATTGTAAAGGGAGATAATAAATTTTTGTCTATTGCAGCGGCTTCGATATTGGCCAAAACTTATCGGGATGATCTGATGACAACGTTGGCCGAGACTTACCCAGCGTATGATTGGGAAAACAATGTGGGCTACCCTACTAAAAAACATCGGGCTGCTATTGAGCAATTTGGTACTACGCCCTGGCATCGTATGAGTTTTAAGCTCAAAAAAGAGGATTAATAATAATGGAAATTATCTCCGTATTCATTTCTTAGTTTTTACATTTCGCTGAGGGGTTGTATTTGTTTTGCTCCTCCTTGGTGGGGATAGGCCACATAATCTTGATGAGGGGTGGGCAATGCCTGCAAACATTGATCGGAACAGATATTGGCTAACAATGGTAACACATCGGTACCTATCCACAAGGAAATCCAAAATTGTTTAAAAGCTCCGTTTTGAGGGGTAGTACACTCACATATGCTACAGGTAGTTTGATGATGATGGTAATTTACTGGGTTTCTGCTCACATCTGGAAAGTTGGAGCGATACTTATAGTTTCCATAAATGGCTCGGGTACTCACTCTACTATCCTTTAGTTTTTTACAACGTGTAATCTCGTAAGGGAACCAGTGCAAATGATAAGAGGTATAAGGATCAAACTCTTCAAGTGAGACCATTTTACCAATATGGGGAGGGATTCGCTGCAATCGACTACCATATAGGTATAGACTCTTTACCTTGGTCAATTTTTCTATTTCGTTGGGCAATACAGTAATCTGCTCCCACAATTTCCGTCCTAAATGTTTAGACGGTTGAAACTCGGTCCATTGCTCATGGGCTGCTTGATCTATCAATTCCAATAATTTTTGCCAGGCTTTTCCTTTACGATCTTGTTTGTCGGGGCGAATGTAGGTTTCTTCATGGGGTCCATAGGCCTCGAGCATCTTGAATGTATAATCGGTTGGCTTTGTCATCTTGGGTGTGTATACCAAACTCTAAAGAAATACCATAGAACTTGACGTTTGATAAAAATGTTTTTCTAAATGTAATATTTACCCAAAAATACACATTTTATCTCATTTGATTTTGTCTCTCAAAAAAAACTCTTCTTTATTGAAACGTTTTAATTCAACTTTTCGACAGCCCCAAAAACCAGTAAACAACTGTAAATCAATAAAATAGTTTAAAATATTTTTTTATTTCTGACTATCAATCACTTATAAAAAAATTTGATTTTTTATTATTTTTTTAAAATCCACCTCCTCCCACCCTACGTAAGTTCCGCACACAATAATCACATTTTTAAACTAATTTTTATTCTATGATTATTTTACATTTGAACAAAATCGCAAAGCTACTTCTCTGGGCAGTATTACCTGCTATTCTTTTTACTGCTTGTAATCAAGATGATGACCCTAACCCAACTGACCCTAATGCATTGACTAACATTTCTGAAATCGTTGCCAATGGCAGTGACTTTACTTTGTTGAAAGCAGCCATTGAAACTGCAGGTGGCGACTTAGGCACAACATTATCTAGTGAAGGTACGCTGACTGTATTTGCGCCTACCAATGCGGCTTTTGTAGCAGCTGGTTTTGCTGATGAGGCTGCGGTAAGAGCTGCGGACCCTGCTTTTTTGACTTCGGTTTTGACTTATCATGTCATAGGTTCGGTGGCTAAGTCAGCCAGTTTGACTAGTGGGGCCGTTGCTACTCAAAATGGTCAGAATGTATATTTGAGTGTAAACGGTGCTAACATTGCTATCAATGGAAAAGTCAAGGTCACCACAGCGGATGTAGATGCTACCAATGGCGTAGTCCACGTAATTGACAATGTATTAATCCCTCCTACCCAAAATGTTGCTCAAATTGCAGTGGCCAGCAGTAATGCTTCTTCTCCTCAGTTTACAGCCTTAGTAGCAGCTTTGACCAAGGCTGGTTTGGCAGGTACTTTGGCCGATGGCACTAAGAATTTCACTGTATTTGCTCCTACTGACGCGGCTTTTAATGAGTTTTTGAGTCAACTAGGGCTTACTCTAGACAATGTACCTACTGACTTATTGTCCAAAATATTGACTTATCATGTGGTGTCAGGTAATGTATTTTCTACTGACTTGATAAATGGAGCTACACCTACTACCTTGAATGGAGCTAATCTTACAGTAAATATCGCTAATAGTGAGGTAACCGTAAGCAGTTTAAACACTAGCAAAGTGACAGCAACGAACGCCTTAGGTACTAACGGGGTGATTCATACGATTGATAAAGTATTGGTTCCAGTGGCTGATTTCACGATTACCCAAGTAGCTCAAGTGGGCGATAACTTTGGCTTGCTAAAAGCTGCGGTCGTAAAAGCAGGTTTGGCTACTACCCTTTCGGGCGGTGAGTTTACAGTTTTTGCTCCAGTAGATCAGGCTTTTAAAGATGCTGGTTTTGCCGATGCAGCGGCAATTAATGCTGCTAACCAAACTGATATTAGCGACATTGTGACTTATCATGCGATTGCAGCCAAGGCTTTGTCTACTGATTTGACTAGTCAGGCGTATACTACGGTGAGTCAGCAAGATTTGTATATCTCGACTCAAGGTGGGGTATTTATCAACCCTTCTAATCCTAATCAGAATATTCAGGTGACTACCGCTGATGTGGTGACTAAGAATGGCGTGATTCACGTAATTGAGAAGGTAATACTTCCTGCCAAGTCACAATTTGGCGAGATGGGTACCATTGAGGATTTGGTGGTAAAACTGGCTGGGGCGAATGATGACGGCGAATTCTCTGAATTGAAGAAGGCCATTATCAGAGCTAATTTATTAGGGGTATTGGATAATTCTTCTACCAACTTTACAGTTTTTGCCCCTACCAATGCAGCTTTCCAGGCTTTATACCAAAACCTAGGGGTAACTGGGGTAGATCAGATTGAGGTAAGCACCCTCGAGGCAGTTCTTAAGTACCACATTGTAAAGCAAAACACGAAGGTATATTCTAACAATTTGAGTAATGGTCCGGTAACGATGTTGACTGATGGACAAATTACGGTAAACTTAGACAATGGGGTTGAATTAAACGCTACTGATGGAGTATTGAACAGGAGTTTACCTAATGCAAAAGTAACTGGTGCCAATGTAGTAGCAGCCAATGGGGTGGTACATATCATTGATCAGGTGTTATTGCCCTAAATGATAAAAATTGTTTTCTCATAATTGAAGTCATTACGGCTTCTTGATTAAAAAGCACCGTCTATCTTAGGCGGTGTTTTTTAATATGTTATTATCATTACTTGATCGCCTCTCTTCGGGTCTTTGGTCTTAACATAGCAAGGTCGTACAAGAAGTGCATGAATATATTAGCTTTAAACTTACCAAAGAACCTGAGTAGTTGTTAGTCTATAGTTTGGCAGAAGTTGAGTCCAGGAATATTTTGCCTTTTGTACTTCTATAAACTCAAACCAGCTATTCATTTATAAAATCAAGCCGTTCATAAATTCCAGCATCGGTGCTATCAGAGTTTTTAGTCATGTTTAAGTAATACTACTTGAACTACTAAAATAAACACAATGAAAAAAGTACTCATCTTATGTTGGATTGTTATTCAAATCTTAGGGCTTAAATCAAATACTCAAGCGCAATCTGCCAATGATTGGAAAGCCAACGATATTAAGGGAAAAGTGAAGCAAGTCCACCAAAAAGTCTATAAATCTTATAAAAAAGATGGCAAGATAAAGCTCATTCGCATGAAGGCAGAGCAAAAAATGCTTTTTGATAAAAATGGTTATTTACAAGAATCGATGTATCGCTACATTGGCTATGGAGGTAACGGTAAATGGAAAGCTACCAAGTATTTGTATAACAAGCGAAACAAATGCATTGGCTTCAAAAAATTTAATGGAGAAAAGCTTACCAGTTCTTGTGTATATACCTTGAAAAAGGGGCAAGTT
>DMXI01000556.1 GCA_003483885.1 Microscillaceae bacterium | reverse complement strand
AAAAGGTACTCGATCGCCCTATCTCGCTCATTTGTCCCGGACACCGCCAACCGCTCACCCAACGGGTACAATCAGAGGTAGACCGTATGCGGAATTATCTAGACTCGAGCAACGACTGGCCCTATTGGGGTTAAATGTTAGCGAATAATTTTTATATTTGATCGGCAACTGTCTACTCTACTATAAACTTTGAACTTCATGCGAATTTCCACCAATATTGTATATACTTCCAACCCAAGCAATCACCCTCAACTACAGTCTTTGGACATTTATGCACCTGATCAATCCGAAGTCCCCTGTCCGGTCATTGTATGGGTACATGGTGGAGGCTGGCTTGCGGGTGACAAACAAAAAGATGTGGCAGAAAAAGCGGCCTTCTTTACCGAACTAGGTTGTATTTTTGCGTCCGTCAATTATCGTTTGTCTCCCGATGTATTACATCCGGCCCATGCCCAGGATGTGGCTCAAAGCGTCGCCTGGTTATACAATCAAGCCGTAAACTACGGAGGCAATCCCCAAAAAATGATATTGATGGGGCATTCAGCTGGAGGACACATTGTGTCTTTATTAGGTACTAATGCTCGCTTTCTATTAGAGTTGGGCATCGATCCACAAATTATTCGAGGCGTATTGGTGGTAGACGGGGTGGGGTTTGATGTACAAGCCCGTATGGAACGCCTCCCGCAAAGTTTTTCTCGAATGTACGCGCAAGCTTTTGGTAGTAACCCCGAAGATTGGCGAGACGCGTCTCCTATTCATTTTATTGGCACCCACAAATACACCCCACGCTATTTGATGCTTTGTGCCGACCATAGTCACCATGCCCCAATGGCCGCTCAAATGTTTTCGGAAGCCCTGCAGAAGTATCAGGTAACCGCAGAAGTGACTACGATCTCTAATAAAGATCATAGCACTATCAACGAAGATATTGGCAAACACAAAGAGGTAATTAATATGGTTATTCAGGATTTTTTGAAGGAGTGTTTTCAATAGTAGCAATTTGCTCTCTCGTCCTATGTTATTTCGTAACTAGAATAGACAAACTTTACTTGATTTTTATAACTTGAGAAACATTCAACAGTTCGTTCTTATTTAGCATCTTTTTATAGCATTTGCCTTCAATACGATGAATTATCTCAAGCAAATTCCAGCCAACTTTGGCAGTTTTAATGTATACCGCCGAAACGAATTTACCTGTAAAAACTACATGGTTTCGCACCGAAGAGATTTTTATAAAATCTCGCTCATCAAAGGCCAGGGAAAACTTTATTACGCCAATCGTGGCGTAGAAGTCAACGCTAATGCCTTGTTGTTTTCTAATCCAATGGTGCCTTATAAATGGGAAGCAATTTCGGAGAAGCAAGATGGGTATTTTTGTGTTTTCAAAGAAGGTTTTCTTCCGCAAAACAGTCAAAACAAAAGTTTTGAAGCAACCGAATCACCTTTCAAAATTGGTGCTGATTCCATATTCTTTTTAGAACCCGCTCAACAAGCCTATGTAAGCAATCTTTTTGAGCAAATGCTCACTGAAAATGCCTCAGATTACATTCACAAACATGAGCTGCTGAAAAACTACATTCATTTGCTCATTCATGAAGCATTAAAAATTCGCCCCAATGCCCGTTATTTCAAATACGGAAGCAATGCCTCCGAACGAATCACCCATTGTTTTATAGAGTTGTTGAGCCGTCAGTTTCCTATAGATTCTCCTGAACAGCAATTGCGCCTAAAAGCACCCACCGACTTTGCCCAACATTTATCGGTGCATGTCAATTACTTAAATCGTTCAGTCAAAGAAATCACAGGTAAAACAACCAGCGAAATGATTGCGCAACGAGTAACCGAAGAAGCCAAGGCACTACTATTACACACCAATTGGAACATTGCCGAAATCGCTTTTTGTCTAGGCTTTCCTGAACCTGCCTATTTTTCGAATTTCTTTAAAAAACGGGTCGCCAAAACGCCTGGGCAATATCGCAAAACCAAGGTTTGATTTTTATAATTATTGGTTTCAATTCTAAAACCAAGTTATTGGCAAACCTCCTTACCTTTGCCAACAACCATAAATCATCAAATAATTATGCAATACAAAACTCTTGGACACTCCGATTTAAAAGTATCGGCACTGGGCCTAGGCTGCATGGGTATGTCATTTGCCTATGATGACCGCAACGACCAGGAATCTAATGCTACTTTAGAGCTTGCGCTTGACTTAGGCGTCAATTTTTGGGACACTGCCGATATGTATGGGCAAGGTGAAAACGAAAAGCTTTTGGCTCCTCACTTAAAGAAAAACCGTGATAAAATTGTATTGGCTACCAAGTTTGGCTTTCGCCCCAAAGAGGGTGGAGGAACCTATTTTGACGGTTCACCTGAATACCTTCGTCAAGCTTGCGATGCCAGTTTATTGCGTTTGGGCATCGATACCATTGATTTATACTATGCCCACCGAGCCGATGGTGAAGTACCCATAGAAGAAACCGTAGGGGCAATGGCTGAGCTTATCAAGGCTGGCAAAGTACGTTATTTAGGCTTATCTGAAGTAGCGCCTGAGACTTTACGCAAAGCCCACGCAGTGCATCCTATTACTGCTTTACAAAGCGAGTATTCTATGTTTTCGCGCGATGTGGAAAAAGAAGTGCTGCCGCTGTGTCAGGAACTAGGTATCTCTTTTATTCCGTACAGTCCCTTAGGTCGGGCTATGCTTACGGGCAAAGTAGCTTCTGCCACTCAAATGGATGATACCGATTTTAGGAAAAAGCTTCCCAGATTTCAGCAAGAAAACTTTGAAAGAAATCAGGCATTTGTGAATGCTTTGACCAACTACGCACAGCAACTGGATGCCACCGCCGCTCAATTGGCCATTGCTTGGGTACTGCACCAAGGAGAGAATATTATCCCAATTCCTGGTACCAAAAAACGCAAGTATCTTCAGGAAAATGCACAAGCTGCTTCTATCCAACTCAATGCTCAGCAGTTGAATGAAATTAATCAAATATTAGAGGAGCATTCGGTTCATGGTGCTCGCTACACCGAAGGAGCGCTTAAACTGGTGAATCGTTAGCTTTTATAGTAAAGTGATTGTGAAAGGCGTTGCTGATTTTCTAAGGTCAGCAACGTTTTTTTGATAATCCTCATTCATAAAACAGCTTTTCTATCGTATTAATATGAGAAAGGGTGAAAAATTCAACGAGTCCAGTTCCTTTATTTAGACTAGTTTCTTTTTTCCTTTTTTAATTATTCTTTAAACAAATTTTAATTCAAACTTTATGAAATCATTAGAAAAGTTCAAAACAAAAGTGCTTGACAAATCACAAGAAAAAATGATTAAAGGAGGAGTAGTTCAAGCGGGAATGGTGTCAGAAAGCGACACTTTGCTTGTTAATAGTTCTAATACTGCACAAGTAGTTGTAATCCAACCTGGAATGATTACTGACGGGGATACTTAATATCCTAGTCATAAGTTTTTTTAATGATGAAGTCATCATTAGAAAAGCTATAAAACTACCAGCTATGTAAACTTGAAACCTTCAATTAACTCAACCTCTTGTCAAAGATTAAATCGAAGTAAGGTTAGTTTAAACATTTGAATTAACTAATTTATTCCTTTTAACAGAACCTTTAGTTTTTGGCTAAAAACTATTCGTACTTCCTCCCCAATAAGAAAATCATCACAGTAAGCTTGAACTGAAACAGTCGCTGGGCTTCCTCTATTTTTTCAGCCTCTATAGGGTTATTCTTGATCTCAAGACGCACCAAATTTTCGGCCTGATACAATGCCTTGGGTACTTCTTCAAATTGGTTGTCTGAGAGATAAATCGTTTCCAGGTTTTTGAGGCGAGCCATTTGACGGGGAAGCTTAACCAATTGATTATTATTCAGGTATAACTCTTTTAGTTTTTTGAGTTTACCAATTTCGGGGGGGATCTCGGTCAAATAATTATAGCTCAAGTCCAGCTTTTCCAGCTTGGTTAGTTTCAGTATTTCTTGTGGAAAAACTTTGAGCTGATTGTTGCTTAGGTTTAGCTCTTTTACCTGTTTACATTTCTTAAAGCTTTGGGGCAAATGCCTCAATTGGTTATCAGCCAGAAAAATTTGCTGCAAACGATTCAAGTTCCCAAAATCCTCAGGCAATTCGCTCAGTTCGTTTGCCGACAGATTCAATTGCTCCAGCAAAGGCCAGGCTTCGTTGATATCAGGTAATTTACCCAAAGAATGACGAGTAAAAGTGAGTACTTTCAGTTGAGCAAGCTCTAGCAATACTTTTGGAAAAGCCTCAAATAAATAACGGGGAGGTTGCTGGTGGTCACCCTCCAAATGAAAATCTGTAAGGTTTTGGATAGGTGGGGTAATGCCGTGTTGTATACACAAAGTTTTCTTAAAAAAATCGTCTCCCATCAACGGATACAACGATTCTGGTACTCCCTGCCCTTCCATCAGTTGAAAAGCCAACGCCACATTGGAGGTATCTTCGCTGGTTAATAATTGTTGTATTTTTTGGGTATATTCAGTAATCTGCATTTGATATCCTTATTTTACGGCTTTCATCAATAGCCCCCGCAATGCTTTGTATACGGCTTGATGATTGAAATTTGCCTGTTGACAAGCACCTAATAACCCTTCTATACCACTCAGAGTTGGTTGTATTTCCAACGTATCAATGAGTTGACAGAGTTGTAGGGTTTCATCGGCTTGTTGAGCCTGAATGGTCAAATGGAGTTGTTCAAAAATAGTACGAATAAGGGCTGGTTGTTCCAAATTGGCAGATAAAGGAAGCGGGTAGTGTTGTTGCTTCCAGGCTTGAAAATCGGATTCAAAAGCCGCAGGGATGGCATTGTTTCGCAGGGCTATTACACTGGCATCATCCTGATAGTGAGACTGGTAATGTTGAAATAAATCTGACACTCCTCGGTTAAAATCTTCGTATTTCCAGAGCGCAGTCAGCATTTCACCAATTTGATAAATAGCTTCATAGAACCCGTCTGAAGCTAACCAGACAGTTTCATTCGGTAAAAATGACCGAGTTTGTATGTCAAATTGTGCCGTTCCAGCCCCTAACACTTGGGTAATGTAGCTCCTCAACTGGGTCTGGCCTCCTACTTTTTTGGTTTGTGTTATGGCATCGTCTTCTGTGAGTTGCTCAAAGTGACCAGCACTCTGTAAATAAATCCGTGAGTCACCCACCGAGGTATAATGTATTTGGCTTATAGCTACCTCCCACACTACTGCTACAAAAGTGGTCAGCATCCCCTGACAATTTTTGGGTGCATTGGTTACTTGCTCGTCGGCTGCTTCACAAGCTTCTTGCATCCGTTGCCTCAAATTCTGGGTAGTGCTCTTAGCAATATGTTGCAAAAAAGTTGTCACTGCGGTTGCTGACGCTTCACCATCGCAAGGTTTACTGCCTACCCCGTCCCCCAAAGCCAAGGCTACTATAAGAGGTTCTTGTTGCAGTACCACGTAATCACAATGATCCCCATTTTTGGGTTTTCCAGTTTTGGCCAGTGACTTTGTAAATACTTCAAAAGAGTCGATCATTTATTCAATCTTTACAAAACACTTATCTCAATCTGCGGTACTTGCGCAGGAAAGCTTTGGCTTCTTTGTAGCGTTTGCTTCGTCTTTTAGCGTGCTTTTTCACTTTGCGGTAATAACGTTTGGCCAAACGAAACTTTTTCTCGTCACGCGCCATGCGGGCCAGTTTTTCTAAGGCTGACTGATAATAGCCAGAAGAATACGACTGACTTTCTTCGGCGTACTTGACAGTCAATTCAAAATAGTTTTTAGCTCGTTCTTTATCTGGATAACGATACAGGTAGGTATAACCCAGAAAATAGCTGGCATAACGTCCGCTAATGGCTTCGTAGCCCGTTTTACCCGCGGTGATTTTATTCATAATACTGTTAGACACCTGAATAAGTTCCGAGTACCACCCTGCATTGAAAGCAATACTAGCATAGCTTCGCTCAAAATAGGGGTTATCAGGAAAGGTTTTGTATAGGTATTGGGCAAACTGAAGGGCCTTGCCACGATTTTTTTCGTAGTAGCGGTATATTTCCATCAAATGGTACTGGGCTTCGGTACGAGTATAAAAGGCATTATAAGCTACTTTGGTCAATTGATCCAGGCCTTTTTGCTTGTTGCCTTTGGGGAACAACGCCAGCAACGGTCTTAAAAGTGGCTTTTCTTTGCGTAGTTGTGCAGTGTAATAATTGTACATAGCGTCTCCGAATAATAGCTCGGGGCTCATTTGCTGGATTTTTTTACCCCGTCGCAGATATTTTAAGGCGGCTTTGGCATCTACGACCGATTTACGCCATTTTTTGCGATAAGCATAAAAAGTGGCTTTGAGACCATACCCTGCCGATAAGAAAAACGAGGCTTCAATGTCTTTTTTGTTTTTGCGATACATGCCTTTGGCCAAGGTTGTTACCTTATCCATGTAGTACAAAAACTTTTTATCGTGAGTCTTGATGTCCTGGTTGGGCATAATCTTCCAATAGTTGCTCAAACCAAACAAAAAGTAAGGCATCGGGTGATTGGGATGCTTTTCCCGAAAAAACTCAAAGCTGTTTTCGGCCAACTCAAACTTAAAATTATACATAGCGTTGATGGCATGCGCAATGTCAATCTGGGTTTGCATGTCCAGCAACAAAGGCTTTTTGTCATCTTTGCTATTATCTGAATTTTCTGACTGGGCAAAGACTTGAGGCATCGCCCAAATGATCCCCAATATAAGTAAGCAAATCTTGGTGTATTTTAGTGACATGGAGTGTTTCTATTTTGATATGGCGTTTTCATTCACAACGACAAATTAGTAGCTGTAGTTTGAATACACAATTAATTTTATGGAAGTCCTCCAGCTTTTGTTATAATTCAAAGGCATTTCTGTCTAAAATCTGTCTTAGAACCCGCTACGACCTTATCTTTTTTAGATGAATTATTACTAAAAAATGATTTTCTTCCTAAATTTGAGCCTTCATATAGTAAGATAAAAGATTGAAAATCAAACAGGTGGAAAAATTAGAAACAGGCTCATACATCGAAGTATTATTTTTCCTCCCTAATAATTTATCGTACTAATATAAAAAACATTGATTATCAATCATTTATCTAACCTTTGGTTTAGCAAAAAATTTACAATTGTAACGTGCATAGTGTCCAGTTAAAAGACAAAACCTTCGAGTTGTATCTCGATGCTGAGTCTATTCAAAAAGAGGTAGCCCGCATTGCATCTGCTATAGATCAAGATTATGCACAACAGCCTTTGCTTCTTGTCTGTGTGCTCAATGGCGCTTTTCGTTTTATGGGCGATTTGGTGACTCATCTAACATCAGAAGCTGAAGTGGCTTTTATCAAAGTAGCCTCTTACGAAGGTACTCAAAGTACAGGCAAACTTACCGAAGTCATGGGGTTGAATACTTCGCTTGAAGGCAAACATGTCATTGTGATAGAAGACATTGTAGATACCGGCTTCACGATTGCTCAATTGCTCCAGACTTTTTCTGCGCAGGCACCGGCATCGCTTGAGGTAGCTACTTTGCTCACCAAACCTACATGTTTGAAAGTAGATGTGCACCCCAAGTATGTAGGCTTTGAAATTCCAGATAAGTTTGTGGTGGGCTATGGTCTAGACTATGACCAAAGTGGAAGGACTTTGAACGGAATATATGCGATTCAATAGATGATACTAGCTCGTGTACGCATTGGTGCGCTTGCCATAAGTTATCCAGGCGTTTTTTTAACGATCATCGAAATATTTCAGTGCTTGTTTAAAAGTTACAATCTGGGCTAAAAACAAACGATTTTTAACTCCGAATGCAACATTTAAATGAGCTCTCATTCAGGTTGAGGGGAATCCTCAACGTACAACTTTCAATTTAAATAAACTTTGTAATGCTTAATTTAATATTGTTTGGCCCTCCAGGAGCCGGAAAGGGAACTCAAAGTAAAAAAATCATCAACAAGTACAGCTTAATTCATTTGTCTACTGGAGACTTATTACGTAGTGAAGTAGCCGCAGCTACCCCATTGGGACTGAAAGCCCGTGACTTGATGAGTCAGGGAAAATTGGTACCTGATGAAATCGTAGTAGGTATGATAGACAACAAACTGAAAGCAAACCCAGATGCCAAGGGTTTTGTTTTTGATGGCTTTCCTCGTACAGTTGCTCAGGCAGAGGCGTTGGATAAGATTCTGACAGACAATGGTCAAAGCATTTCGCAAATGGTTGAACTAAAAGTAGATGATCAGGAATTGACGGCTCGAATTTTGGAGCGTGGTAAAACTTCTGGCCGCCCCGATGACCAACATGAGGGCCTGATTCAAAGCCGTTTGGAGGTATACAAAAGTGAAACGGCTCCCGTGGCTGATCATTACAAGGCTCAAGGCAAATATGCTGAAATCAATGGTATTGGAACGATTGATAGCATTTTTGATGCATTGAGTAGCAAGATAGATGCTTTAGCATAACCGCTATTTTCTTTAAAAAAGGTTATTCATCAGTGTTTACTATTGGATAACCTTTTTTATTTTCGATAATTCTCTTTTTTTTCATAAACACCAATCTCGCTTTGTCAAATTCTAACTTTATAGATTTCGTAAAAATTCAGTGTCGCTCGGGGCACGGAGGCGCTGGTTCTACCCATTTTCGCCGGGAAAAACACGTACCCAAAGGAGGGCCCGATGGAGGCGATGGAGGCCGAGGGGGGCATATTATATTGCGGGGCAATGCCCAGTTGTGGACTTTGCTACACCTAAAGTACCAAAAACACGTAATTGCAGAGCACGGCAAGCCAGGTGAAGGCGCAGGACGCACGGGGGCCCAAGGCAAAGATATTATATTAGAAGTACCCATTGGTACGGTGGCTAAAGATGCTGAATCGGGAGAATTAAAGCTTGAAATTACGGAGGATGGTCAAGAAATTATTTTGACTCCTGGCGGCAAAGGAGGTTTGGGCAACCGTAACTTTAAATCATCTACCAATCAGAGTCCTCACTATGCCCAACCTGGCATCGAGGGGGTAGAAGAATGGGTCATTCTGGAACTCAAACTCCTGGCTGATGTAGGTTTGGTGGGATTCCCCAATGCCGGAAAATCTACTTTATTGTCGGTGGTATCGGCAGCCAAGCCCGAAATTGCCAATTACGCTTTTACGACCTTGGTACCTAACCTGGGGGTAGTGGCTTACCGTGATTATAAATCATTTGTAATGGCCGATATTCCGGGAATTATAGAAGGCGCCTCAGAAGGTAAAGGTTTGGGAATAAGGTTTTTACGACACATTGAACGTAATTCTATTTTATTGTTTTTGGTATCGGCCGAAAACATAGATATCAAGGCTGAGTATGAGACCTTGTTGAATGAACTACGCAAATACAACCCTGAGTTATTGGATAAAAAGCGTGTTTTGGCGGTTTCTAAGTCTGATTTGCTGGATGATGAACTGGAAGAAGAAATCCAAAAAATTCTGGATAATGAAATACCTGATAACGTACCTTCTATTATTTTTTCTTCGGCTACACAAAAGAACCTGGATCAGCTCAAAGATATGTTGATGCAAATGTTGACCAAGAAAGATGAGGAGACATTTGAGTAATTATTAACCCTGTACAGGTTTAGAACACATCTACCAATGATGTATTTGCGCAAGGCATTGATTATCAATCAATTGATTTTTTGGAACACAGATCAGCACAGATTTTTTCTGTATTTATCCGCCAAATCTGTATAATCCGTGCTCTAATTATGTCATCTCCATTGATGTATTTTAAATAAAACATTAAGGGTCAGGAAGTTAGTTCGCACAGTACAATAATTAAAACCATCAGATTAATCATGAAGCAAACCACACTTTGGGTAGATTTTGTAGTTAGAAACTACGAAGTCGATGTACATAATCGGGCTTCGGTAGTTACGATTGCCAATTACTTGCAGGAAGCAGCCGGACAACACGCCGATCATTTAGAGATTGGGGTTAGCGACCTCCTCAAACATAATTGGACTTGGGTGCTCACCCGTTTGAAAGTAGATATGCAACATTTCCCGGCCCAACAGGAGGTAATCAAAGTGTTAACCTACCCTATTGGGTTTGATAAGTACTTTGTGTATCGTAATTTCATCTTGTATAATGCTCAAGAAGAAGAAATTGGCCGAGCTCAAAGTACTTGGGCAGTAATGGACATACAAGCCCGTAAAATGATTGGGGTTCCAGAACTGATTAGCAGCATTACCTTGCCCGAAGAGGTGCCTTTTGCGGAGAGATTGAAAGGAAGAGTAGCCAAAATAAAAAATCCCCAATACCAGGAAGATTTCAAGGTGCGTTGGTTTGACCTGGACACTAACAATCACACCAACAATGCTTATTATCTACAATGGGTGTTAGAATCGCTTCCCGAGGAGGTATTAAGAAACAAACAATTGGTATCGGTAGACATTATGTATCGGATGGAGACTATCTGGAAAGATAAAATCATTGGGAAGGCCGAATCCACTGGTGATCAATCTTTTGTGCATCAACTAGTTCGGCAAAGCGACCAAAAGGAACTGGCCCAGGCTTCTACCGTTTGGAGATAATGGCTACATTGTTATATGGCCCAGTTCTACCGAGGCCATATAACAATCTAACCATAGATCAAAGCTTGCGTAATTTCAGTTATTTACTCACAAAACGATGCCCCTGACGGTCAATCACTCTCTTACCTTCTTTGGCGATCACAAAAGGCACATTGTCTATTTCCCAATCAATCACCAACCCCTTGGCCACGCCATCTGCGGCTTTTTTACCATAAAGCAATTCTACCAAATACAAGGCCGCCTCAAAAGAACGGGCACCTCCCGCTGAAGTAATGTATTTGCCATCGTGTACAAACCACACCTTATCTACTACATTTAATTGGGGAAAACGCTTTTTGAACTTGTCTACATCACCTGGAAAGGTCGTACAAGCCACTTTATCCAGCAATCCAGCCTGCGCCAATACAAAAGCACCGTCGCAATGGGAGGTGATATATTGGGCTTCTTTATCTACTTTTTTCACAAAATTAATCAACGCTTTGTCCTCTAAGTCGGTGTCTAAATGATGTTCGGCGCTGGGCACTACCAATACATCTATTTTAGGAAGTTTGCTTTCAGTATAGCTGTAATCGGGTAAAATGCGCTGCCCTTCAAAGGTGCGAATAGGCTCTTTGGACTTGGCCACCGTAAATACCTTCATGCCTGGCTTGGCGTGAAAAATAGTATGCTGAAACATGTCAATGGGGGCAGTCAATTCGGTATTGTAAGTACCATCCATAATCAAGAAAGCCACATTGAGCGTATCTTTAGGCTTATCCACTTTAGGCAATACTATTTTGTCTAATTTATTAGCACCTGCTGGAGTAGTAGAGGTCGTGGCATCTGCTGTTTCGGACTGCTGGCTTTGGCGATCTTGTGCTTGTGGTTGGCAGGCTACAATGAGGGTAGCCAAGGCTATTATTTGGAGAAATTTGTTCATTTTTTCGGGTTTTGAAACCTGACAGATTAGTACACTGACCAGGTTTGAATAAGCGAGAATAAATTTCCCCAAAGGTATAAAGATTCCCAGAAAATGTTTGTTAGCAAAGATTTAAAAGCCAAGCCTTACTTAGGCTCAAGCCCCATGACATAATCATACCCCTCATCCAGGTATTTGGCCAGCGTATCTAAATCCTCCAGCATTTGTTCTGGAATGAGCACATAACCATGCATAATAGAGTTATAAGATTTGAAAAGGGTTGTGCTAAATTCTTTCAAATACTTTTGCTGTACTTCTTTAGAAAACCTGATCCCAATTTCTCCTGCCTTATTCAGGAGCGAAAACATGTGCCCATTGGCCGAAGTATAAGGCATTGTTTTTCCTTTGCGCTCAAAGCGGTCACATTTGGCAATGAG
>DMXI01000562.1 GCA_003483885.1 Microscillaceae bacterium | reverse complement strand
TTTTCTCAAAAATGGGAATTTGCTGGAAGCCAAAGGTTACCAAAATTATTATGAGGCTAATATTCGTCAAAAGACCAAAGATCAGCATTCTTATCAACGTTTTTGGCAACCTATTCAAGCCCATCTTAAGAAGTTGTATCCCCAAGTCAAAAAAATCTATCTTTCGTTGGACGGAGTGTATCATTTGATCAACCTAGAAACCCTGTGGAACCCCAAATCTGGTAAATACTTGGGAGATGAGTTAGCCATTGAAATTGTATCCAATACCAAAGATTTGCTATACCGAGAAAAAACACAAAACGGGCTTGATACTACTTCTCAGGTATATTTGTTTGGCTTTCCTCAATACGACCAATTCAACCCCCAACCCAATAGTAAGGGAATGACTCGAGGTAGCACTCAAAAGCCGCGAGAATTGCCTAAAATATTTACAGGAGGACAGATAAAGCCTCTACCGGGTACCCGCAAAGAGATAAACAACATCCAAACATTGTTAACAGGTAAGCTAACCAGCACGCTATACCAAGGAAAAACAGCTACTGAAGAAAACATCAAAGCTTTGAAAAATCCTGGAGTGCTGCATTTGGCTACTCACGGTTACTTTCTGAAATCTAACCATTTGGACGCACTGAAAAAGATGCACCGTTTGCAAATTGCGGGTACCGAACTAAAGCATTATTTAGAAAACCCTTTGCTACGGTCAGGTTTGGTGTTTACGGGAGCACAAGCCAGTTTTAAAGGCGAAAAACAACCCAATGATGTACAAGAAAATGGCATTCTGACGGCCCAAGAAGTGATCAATCTAGATTTAGATTCTACCCAGTTAGTAGTACTCTCAGCTTGCGAAACAGGGCGAGGCAAAATCCAAAATGGGGAAGGTGTATATGGTTTGCAACGTGCCTTTCTGAGTGCCGGAGCCAAAAATGTACTCATGAGTCTTTGGGCGGTAGATGATCAAGCTACTCAGTATTTTATGCAATATTTTTATACGGCACTCCTCCAACGCCAAAGCATTCACAAGGCCTACCGAATTGCTCAAAAACGCTTACGACAAGACTATCCCAGCCCTTATTATTGGGGAGCTTTTGTATTAGTAAGACGGTAATCCCTTTGAAACAATACTAACCAATTAAACCCAAGTGCTATGGATGAAACCAACTTACCCGTTATTTTTGTAGTTTTTGCCAATCCTGACCAAGATTTGAGGTTGAGCCGAGAAGAATATGCTATTAGAAGAGCACTGAAGGAGGCAGAAAGGCAAGGGTTATGTAAGTTAGAAATCAGAATAAATGCCGGCCGACAAGAAATATTTGAAGTTTTTTTAGACCCAGCTTTTCAAAATAGAATAGCAATATTTCACTATGCCGGCCATGCCACTTATGAAGAGCTATTTTTGCAGGAAGAGAAAGCCTATGCGGAGCCACTCATGCGGTTTTTGGCTAGGCAAGACAGCCTGCAACTGGTTTTTCTCAATGCTTGTTTTACGCTCAAGCAAGCCAAACAACTCAATGATGAAGGGGTACCCGTGGTAATTGCTACGCTCAACACGGTGGACGATTTGGATGCGGCCGAGGTAGCCAATCTTTTTTATCAAAGTTTGGGCAAAGGGGAAACGATTCATAAAAGCTTTAAAAATGCGGTAGATTTTGACGAAGCATTGGTGAGGCCATCCAATCAAGCGGCTAATCGTGGTTCAAAAAAACTGGCTACCCAAACCTCCGCTCACTCAAGGAAGCTTTGGGAAATATATTCTTTAGAGAAAGAAGACTTGGATTGGGCGCTGATATGGGCAAAAAATGACCCTTTCTTTGGTTTACCAGATTTGCCCCCCAACGAATATGCGCTTCCGCGACCACCTTTTGTTTCTTTAAAATATTACACCGAAAACGAAGCCGCAGTGTTTTTTGGTCGGGGTTGGAAAGTTCGCGAATTATATACGCAATTAACCAACACTGATACTTCTTCGCTTACCCTGTTATTTGGTCAATCAGGAGCTGGTAAATCTTCGTTGCTCAATGCCGGAGTGATACCTCGTTTGAAGATTTATCATAAGGTGTATTGGGCTCGTTATGAGGCATCCAAAGGCTTGATGGGAACTTTTTGCCAAGCAATCAGAGGTGACAAAAAAACTATACTGGATGCACAGGGGTTAATGGATGAATGGCACCGTATAGAGATCAAGCTAAAGCGACCAGTAATAGTGGTATTAGATCAATTAGAAGAATTATTTACTCAAAATGATACTTCTAAAGACAAGGCTGCTCAAGAACTTCAGGAGTTTATAGAAGTGCTGCAAACATTGCTAAAAAGCAACAAAGTTCAGGCAACTGTGTTGTTGAGCTTTCGGAAAGAATACCTGGCCGAAATAGAAAAACCTTTGGTAAAAAATAAAGTAAGCTACAACAAGCATTTTTTAGATTTATTGACCAAAGCCGATATTCATCAAGTGGTCAATGGTTTGGCCTCCAATGAGCGATTAAGAGACGAATATCGCTTAACCATTGACCCAGAGTTAGCCACTGCAGTAAGCGAAGCCTTACAGCAACAACCCTCGAACCTGATTGCGCCTATATTACAAATTGCCCTTAGTGAAATGTGGAAAAATGTTGATCAACAAGATAACCCGCATTTTACCAAAGCATTGTTTGCCGAGCGCTTGTTTCAAAACCTGGAAGATTTCTTAGAAGACCAATTAAACGCTTTACCTACCAATTATCAGGAAGCGTATGAAAATGGCTTGGTGTACGATGTGTTGAATTTTCACGTAAGCGAAGAAACCACGGCACAACGCTGGCCCGAAGATCAAGTGTTGGCCCGCTACCATCACCCTGACCATTACCTCAAAGGTTTGCTGCTAGAGTTAGATAAATTACGCTTGCTCAATGTGACCAATCACCAATCATCGGCCTTGGCTCACGATACCTTAGCCCCAGTGGTACAAAAGGTATATAAATTATCTACTAAGCCTGGACAACGGGCTACGCAAATTCTGGAAGGTAAATTAAACATCAAAGACCCCAAACGATACTTTCATTATTCCTCATTGGTGAAAAAAATTGGTTTACTGGCAGGGCTAAAAGCAGAAGAGAAAAGGCTGATTTATCTTAATTACTTAGAGGTTCAGATAGTGACAAGAGGCAGGAAAGGTATGAAGGCTTGGGAACAAGCAGAAATTGATTTGGTGAGGCAAAGTAAAAATAAGTTACTGGCTAGCCTAGGAGAAAAAGTTACAGTGGCTTTAGTTGTCTTAGTAACCCTCTTTTTTACCGTAAAGTATCAATCTGATGCGGCGAAAGGTAAGCAAACCATTGGTTTACAGCAAGATACTATCAAAACGAAAAATCAAAATATTGAGAGGCAACGCCTCTTATTAGAACAACAACAAGATAGCTTAGATAAAACACTAAGCGTAGTAGATGAAAAAACGAAACTAGCGAAACAAAAAGAGCAAGAAGCTCAACGTGCCGAAAGCAAAGCCAAAAATGCTCAAATAGCAGCTCAAGCGCAAAACCTGGCACTCATCTCTAACCAACTAAGAAATGCATACAATGATGACGAAGCCCTGCGTTTGGCCAAGTATGCCTATCAATCTACCCAAAGCAATCCTAGTGCGATGGTTACCTACGCCTATGCGGCGAGTTTTTATGCCTGGTTAAGTAAGCAGTCAGATCACCCCATTTGGAAAGAGATGTTATTACCCAGTTGGCAGGCTACTAAAGCAATTCCTTTCCATCAACAATTTTATGAAAAAATAGTGAACGATGGCAGAGAGTTAAGCGTGGAGGACCTTAAAAGTAGAGCCTTCAAAAGCAAAAAAGTAAGGCGCTCTACCACTTCGTTGGTTTATTTAAAAAACACAGATGCAACAGCTTATACTACCACGGGAGGAGATGTTTTTATCAAGGGTAAATTATTACCCGACATCAAGGCTAAAAAGCTCTTTGTCTCACCAAAAGAGCGCCAGCTTGCGGCCTTAAGTATGGATGGCAAAAAGCTATACATCATCAATGGATACAACCATCAATACATTGCAAAATCTTCTCCCCTTGAGATCAATGAGGTCATTTTTTTGAATGAGCGTACCTTACTTTTGGCCTCCAATAACCAAGTATATCGCTATACGATTGGCCAAAAATCCCGACTTCTATTCAAAGCTTCTTTTCGCATTACAAGGCTTTTGGGTTCACCTTTTCAAAACTACCTCATGGTGGCAAACTCCTTTTCCAATCAAATGGAGGTGTATAACCGCAATGGTGCATTGGTGCTCAGTTCACCTCATAATGCCATTGGTAGAACAGAGATCAATCCAGTGTGGTCAAAGTCAGCTTTTTCATTGGACGAAAAGGAAATTTATGTGGAAATACGAGAAGGCCATCAACCGACAAAAGTATTGGTATTGCCATTACCCAAACGAATTCATCAGTTATTACAAGAATACCCTTTGACCAATCTTACCCCAGGAGATAGAAGAAAACATGGAATCAAATAGTCAATCACTATTAAATATGCGAATATGAGAAATCTACCCGTTATCAGTACATTTTTGATGCTAAGCTTTTGCTTTTCTGTTCAGGCAAAACCCTGGAAACTGAACCCTGAACAAATTTATCAAAAAATAATTCAAGCAACTGGCGTTTATAAACCTGTTCCCATCAAGCTGACCATCCAAGAAGGCCAAGCTGGCTTAGACCTAAGCGACCCTCGAAATCCCCAGCTTAGGATGGATCAAAAATTATTGAATTTGGCGGAGGAAATGGGAACCAAGGGGGAAGCTTTTTTGGCCTTTTTTATGGCTCACCAAGCGGCCTTTTATTACAACGATTTGGGAAGCAAACCCACTTTCTTTGCTTTGTCTAACCACCCAAAATCAAAAGGAGCCATTATAGATGCCGACCGTTTGGGGGTGATATACGCCCATTTAGCAGGTTACCCGATGGTCAACCATTTTGTGGATTTTTTGAAAGCAGTGTACCAAGCCTATGATCAGGGTAGGGATGGTTTTTACAAAGAGCGTCTGCAATTTGCCAAAAAATACACATTGGAGTTAGAAAAATTCTTCTTGGTTTTTGAGACCGCCAATTACCTCACGATTATAGATACGTTGGTAGACCAATCTCATTTGTACAATTATGTGATACAATCTTATAAAGGCCAAAAAATCTATAACAATGCTGGGGTGAATCAGTTCAAGCTGTATTTGAGCAAGCTGGAAGAGGATAGTTTACGTCCTGATTTTTATTATCCCATTACCTTGGATGTAAAAGCTGACCCTCACGAAGTAACCCGAGGCGAAATAGGAGGTAACGATAATACTAAGGTGGATCAACGTTTTCGCCAATCCTTACAATACTTTGAAAATGCGCTCAAAGCCGATCCTAATTATGCTCCAGCTTACCTGAACCTGGCCTGTTTGCAAAGTGCGCGCGCTGAAGTGGACGCTGCCAAGGCTGTTCAACTACTGTCACAAGCCAAGGCCAATGCCCAAAGGGCTTTAGAACTGGCGGATAAAGTGGCGGCAAAAGAAATAGCCTATCAAACCTTGGTGACCAATGCCAAGGTAATGCTGGCCATTATTACCTTTCAAGAAAATAAATCTACAAATCAGCGTAAGGCCAATAAGATGTTAGTGCCTTTGCTGACCAAACAAAAAGATTTTGTAGAACTCAATTGGCGGATCATCAATAATCGTCCTCCGGGAGAAATTCGTAATTTTGAAAAAATAAATCCTGATGACCCTTCGGAGCAAATTGTGGGCATTGCCTTAGACAATGCCGCAAAACGGGGTAAATGCCTCGATAACTCCGATAAAAAATACCTCAACGGAGATGCCAAAGCGCACTTGAAAGTAGAAGTAGACAAAGACCAAGGCATTGTGATTTATCTGGAAAAAATACCCCAGCAAAAAGCGCCCAAAACTACCATCGCTCATAAGATTGTGTTGGTACAACAAAGCAAGTTGATCTATTTCCTGAAAACATTACCAGCCTATGGGGGTACCACCACCTACACCTCCAAAGAGATCACCCCCGTGAAATTGGGAGATAATTACCAGAAGATTTCTCGCATTTATGGCTTACCCCGCCAGCAACGCTCCGGCACTTTGGCTAGTGTAGGGCATACCTTTAAAATCTACCGAGGGCGCCAAATCATCTTCCAGCTAAACCGGCAGTTCAACCTTACTTCTTGGTTGATTTATGAGGTGGTTCCTTCAGAAAAATAAACGACCTCCTTAGAAACCAGTAGTGGCTCGAAATCCTCAGAAGTGAGGATTT
>DMXI01000503.1 GCA_003483885.1 Microscillaceae bacterium | reverse complement strand
ATCCCTCCAAAGGAGGGAAACGCTACTCGCGATAGCTTATCCGCGTCTGTTTCTCCCCTTTGGACGACCACATTCGATGAATGTGGGGCGAGGTTGAGGGATGGAAGAGGGGTTTAATATAAGTGTGTGGGAGGAATGCGGAATTTTTGAGGCGTATGTTAGGTTTTTTGTTTGAACGAAATAGCCTTAGAAGGGAAAATGTTACTCGCGATAACCTATCCGTGTCTGTTTCTCCCCTTTGGACAACGACATTCGATGAATGTGGGGCGAGATTGAAGGATGGAAGAGAGGGGTAGTGTAAACGTATAAAGTTTTTTTATTGAATAGAATAAGAAAGGGCTGAGCATAAAAAAAGCCGTTAAAGCATAAAATTTTGAACAATGAATGAAGAAGAACAAAATTCAGATAATGATCAAGCAATCCCTTACAATGAAAAACCAAGGTATATTACTGCAAACCCAAAAAGCTATGATTTTATTAAACAAATGCGAGATTATTTAAAAAGTAATCCTACTGACGCTGAAAAAGTATTGTGGAAATATTTGAGAAGAAAGCAAACTGGCTATAGGATTAGAAGACAGCATATTATAGATAATTTCATTACTGATTTTGTTTGCCTGGCCAAGAAGTTAGTTATAGAAGTGGATGGTAAAATACACTTGCAACAAAAAGAATATGATAAAATGAGAACTGCTAGACTGAATGAACTTGGTTATCAGGTAATACGGTTTACTAACGAAGAAGTACTTGATAACCCTGAAGAGGTGCAAGCAAAAGTTAAGGAATGTTTGGATGATATGAGAGATAGTAGTAATTGAATATACTCAATATTGTATTTAGGTTTTGTGTAATTTCCTTCAGGCAATCCAAATTACAGCATTAGCAATGTAGGGATGAGTGTGGGAGGAATGCGGAATTTTTAGTTTATTTGATAATTAAAGTTTCTGATTATGAACTATAACATCCTACACTACTCGAAAAATTATTTGACCAACACTCGTTTGTTTATTTTTTATTGGCTGTTTGGCAGTCTTTTATTAGGATACACTCCCTTATTAGCCCAAAGCTCTTACCAAGCCATTATAGATGCGGGAAGTTCGGGTACAAGAATCTATCTTTATGAGATTACCTCCAAGTCTCAGGAAAAATTGCCTCAGATACAATCAATTTTCGAATATAAGTTAGTGCCAGGGTTATCAGATTTGATCAATACCCCAGCTTTGGCAAAGCAACAAGTTAAAGTATTACTTGATTTAGCACGGTGTTCGTTGGCTAAAACCTCCTATGCCTCAAAAGTACCTCTGCACTTACTGGCCACTGCTGGACTACGGTTGAAAAATCAACAGAAAGTACAGCAAATGTTTCAAGCCATTCAGCAACACGTAGCCCAAGACGCCCATTTTACCCTCAAAAAAGCGCTGGTATTATCAGGCCGTTATGAAGGCTTATACGCTTGGCTGGCTACCAATTACCTGAGTAATCGTTTTGCAAGCCCCAGAGAACAATTTGCCTTGATCGAAATGGGAGGAGCTTCGTTGCAGGTGGCTTATGCGCTTCGTAAGTCCTCCCCCCAGTTAGCCCAAAAATACTTACTTCGCCGTAAGATTAAAGGTCAAGATTACACCATATATTCCCGGAGTTATTTAGGGTTAGGACAAAACATCGCCTATGATTCTCTGAAGTCTTGCCAAGCTTGTTTTGTGCCTGGCCCAGGAGCCACCAATTACGAAAAGTGCCTCAAGCAAGTTCAAGATAACTTGAATAAAAGCTATAAAATGGATGCTCCCCAGGTACTGCATCGGCAAGACCAATTGATGACAGTCTCTTCCTTTTATTACACCTTTAAGTCAATCAATCTGCTCGACAAAAATGGACAAACTACCTTGAATCAATTCGTTCGTAAAGGAAAAAAGGTTTACGCCCAAGGCCGAGACGCTTTTTTAAAAGGAGGGAACCATTACCTCAAAAACCATTACCTTAATCTGGTATACATGCCTTACTTACTACGGCGTTTTTTTCAATTGCGTCCTACCAGGAAACTCACCGCATATTTGAAAAAAGACGGCAAACAATTGACTCCCGATTGGACTTTGGGAGCCGTGTTGGATATTTATTTGGGCAATGTTCCCGAAAAATATAAATAATGTTTAGAAGATCTACTCAGTCAGTGTCTCGGCTAGTGCGCGCGTCCTCGCGCGTTCTATACTATCGTCATAATTGCTTTGTACAATCACACGTTGGGACGCGTGCGCGAGTAAAGGGGCTTAGCCTATCCAAATACAAAAAACTAATGCGTAACTTTGTTTAAAAGTTTTCCAAACCCACGCACTTATGCGTGGATTATATATGCGTGGTTTTAAAACCACGCATTAACGCATGACGCATCAAAATTTTTTTCAGTTTCCACGCATTCATTACTTGGAAGTAAACCTTACTTCAGCTAGAGCACGCGCGTTCATAAGTGCTTTGTGCAATCACAGGCGGAGATAGGTGTGAGCAGTGGATTTTTGGAAACCTGTTTTAATTTAGGAAAAAACAGAAGGTTATCAAAAATGAGAAAATACACCCTCTGTAAAACCTTGAAACCTTACTCAAAACTTCCGCATTCCCTTCAAATACCCAATACCTCCCAGCAAACGCATTTGATACATCGTGTGTTGTTGGCGGGCCAATACTCGGGCAATAGGCTTGACAATCAACCATTTGCGAGGGCTGGGCAATACTGCGGCAATGAGCGCCGCTTCGTATACATTCAGTTTTTTTGCATCTTTCTTAAAATAACGTTTGGCGGCTTGTTGTACCCCAAAAGTTTGCGGACCCACCTCTATCACATTGAGGTAAACCTCCAAAATTCGTTGTTTGCCCCAAATCCATTCTATCAAATAAGTGATAGGCACCTCGAGTAATTTTCTCAAATAACGGTCTTTGCCAATGCCTTGCCATAAAAATACATTTTTGGCCACTTGCTGGCTAATTGTACTCCCCCCTCGTCCTTGTTTGAGCGCAATCTTGAGGGCCTTCCAATCTATACCTTCATGGGTTGGAAAACGCTGATCTTCCGAAGCCACTACCGCCAGCTTGGGTGCATCCGAGATTTCATCATAACTCACCCATTCGTAATGAATGGTCGCGTCCTTTCCTGCCCACAAAGCCTCCATACTGCGGTAAAACATGGTAGGGGTATACCCCACCGGGATAAATTTGAATAGTACCACCATCGCAACAATGTAAATGACTGCGAACAAAAACATCCGCCAGAGAATGCGTACAAGTTTTTTTAGTATTTTCATGAAGTTCTTGAGGTGAAGGTTTGCTTACGGTATTGTGATGGGGTTTGCCCAGTAATTTTCTTAAAAGCGGCATTAAAAGCCGATTTAGAATTATAACCCACTTGTTCGGCAATTTCTTCAATTTTTAAGTGGTGCTGAGCGGGATCATTCAAAATTTGTTGTGCTTCCTGGATGCGATAACTGGCCAGCATTTCAAAGAAGTTTTGCTTGAGATTGTCATTGATAATTTGGGACAAATGATGAGTAGATACTGCCAGTTTTTTAGCCAAAATAGGGAGCGATAAGGTGTTTTCCAGAAAAGGCTTCTCTGTTTTCATCAATTGCTTTAGCTTGTCCAGGGTCTGTTGCTCTTTTTCTTCACTGAGCGAAGACTTTTGGTACTTTTCTACCGATCCATTCACTGCTGGAGTGAGTTGTTTTTCTTGAAAAAACATGGATTGACGGATGATATAAAAACTAATACCGTAGATCAGAAAAGCTACGTGGGCAGCAATGATGTGGTCTCCCAAATCATTCTTAAAGCTGACCTTTACCGCAATAAAAACCAAAGTAATCAAGCCAAATTGAATGGCCAACTTCCTCGCCCAATTGAGCGTAGGATCGGCCTTAGACCAAAAGGATAGCTGGGCTTTGGCAAAGGCTTTTTTTATTAGTAAGAAAGAGAAAAAAGTATACAGTAAAAAATGGACCAGTGTCAGGTGGTTGATATATCTCCGAATGTTCAATGGATCTTCGGGCAAGCCCAATGTAGCCTGCCTGTACAGTTCTGGGTGATCGGGGTGAAAAGCAGTGATAAAGCCGTTGTATTTAAGATCTAAGGATTGGCTATGCCAAAATATAACAATGTACACCGTGTAAAAGCCAAAAAACACAAAATGCCACCAAAGGTGTTTATCAAAGCGGGGGTAAATCTGGGTGTAAAGATAGACAAACAACAAAGGGCCCAGCGCAAAATTGAGTGGCTCTGCAAAATCTACAATCCATGGGATACGTCCCATGTAATTGGTATACCCCATCAGAACCTCGGTAAGCGAAAGCACAAAGGCAAGAATAGTAAGACCTAAAATTCTATTAGAAGGCGTTTTTCGCTGTTTGCCTGATAAAAAGAAAAAAGACAAAAAATAGCCCTGCATGGTGCCCAAAAATATAAAAATGGCAAATAGGTCAATATGCAAAGGCAATTGTTTCATAAAGTGAAGGGTATTAACGAATGCGTCTCATATTCAAGGCTTTATGATACAGACGGGCATTTCGTTCGTGCTGAGCATTGGTTTTGGCAAATGCATGGTATCCCGAAAAATCAGCCTTGGCACAAAAAAACAAGTAATCGTGTTGCTCATAATCCAGCACTGCTTTGAGCGAGCTAATAGATGGAATATTGATAGGGCCAGGAGGCAAACCCTTGTTTTTATACGTATTGTAAGGCGATTTAATTTCTTTATGTTTGTTCAATACTCGTTTGAGTCCAAAGTCTTTCAAGGCAAATACCAAGGTGGGGTCGGCTTCCAACGGAATGCCTTTTTGCAAACGGTTTATATACACTCCTGCAATGCGCGCTTTTTCATCATTTTTGTTGGTTTCGGCTTGTACAATAGAGGCAAGCACCGATACTTCCTGTGGGGTTAAACCTAAATTTTTGGCCTTTTCCAAACGACTTTTATTCCAAAACTTCTTGTATTCCCGGTGCATGCGGTCTAATACTTTTTGAGGAGAGGTATTCCAGTAAACCTGATAAGTATTAGGCAAAAACATAGACACAATTGTGGTGGTATCAAACCCATACTTATTGACTACTTGCGGGTCGTTAAGGAGTTTATCTAGTTCAGTAGGTGCAAAATTGAGGTTTCTGGTGACCTTTTTTACCAAGTCATGCTTGAGACGCACATTGTTGAATGTAAGTTTGACTGGTGCTTGCTGTCCAGCACGAAGCATTCTTACCATTGCCTGATTGGTCATGCTAGTTTTGATCAAATAACGCCCAGGCTTTACATTTTCCTGGTACTTCATTAGCTTAGACAAAAAGGCAAATGATACCGTGTTTTGAATCTGATCATTCTTCTTCAAAGAATCCAACACTGTTTTAAAGTTAGCTCCTTGAGGTATATATAAATAGGCATCTTTTTTATCTACTTGAAAGTTAGGGGTTCTCACCAACTGATAGCCATAAAAAGTAACCGTCACCGTCACCATAGAGATGGCCACCATAATCATTATAAAAATTTTCCTTCTGCGACTCATAATCTCAAAAAGTAAAGTACTTAATTCTGCTCCGAAAATTACAAATTTTATTTTCGTATTACACTTTCACACTTAAAATGTTTGCCAACGAAAGTTTTACATATTGAAAAAAAAGGATATTTTTATAACAATGCTTCGTAAATCAACTAAGTAATACACCAAAAATAACCTTTCGGTTTAGGCCTGATCTTTCGGCTTGATACTGCGTTAATTTTTTTACCCGTAGCGCCGCTACGAGCGCAAAAATTGCCTTGTCTCAACTCAAAGTATCTAGTCTGAAGTCAGAAACTTTATTTTAGTAGTGTTACTAAGTACACTGTAAACTAAGTTTGTTTATGTTTTATAATAGCTCCAAAAATGTTTGAAATACCGCCTCTTGTAGGGTCTTAGCGAAGCGAGACCCTACAATAACTTCTTTGGTCTCCCTGCCGGTAAGACCAAAGACTTGAGGATATTTTTAAATGTCAAGTTATTTAGTTTACAGTGTACCAAGTACATTGGAACAAAAGTTTGTTTGCATTTCTGCAACTATTCTAAAATTTCCACTTCTTGTATGGTCTTACCGATAGGGAGACCATACAATGCCTTCTTTGGCCTCGCCCATTTGTTTGTTAACTTAGGAAGACCAAAGGCTTGAGGAAGCTTGTAGAATAGTAAATTATTTTTGTTCCACGGTACTAAGCTAAACTTTTAGTGAAATTCGTGATAAAACACTGACCATTGATCTTTATTCATCAAAAAAACAATCATTACAATGACAGCAACTTTATTCAAAACGCACCCCGATAACCCGGAAATGCGCAAAATAAATCAAGTAGTAGAGTGCCTCAAAGATGGAGGAACCGTGATATACCCTACCGATACTGTATATGGTTTGGGTTGCGATATCCATAACCAAAAAGCGGTAGAAAAAATCTGTCAGATCAAAAAAATTAACCCTAAAAAACGCAAAAACCTATCATTTATTTGCAATGATTTGAGTCATATATCGGAATACGCAAAAATCGGAAATGCTACTTTTAAGTTAATGAAAAAAGCCTTGCCGGGTCCCTATACTTTTATTTTAGAAAGCAGCAGCAAAGTGCCTAAAATACTCAATATCAATAAGAAAAATGTTGGGATTCGTATTCCAGACAATAATATTGCCCGTATGATTGTGCAAGAGTTAGGGAACCCGATTATTACTACCTCGGTATTAGACGAAGACGAGATTATCAAGTATTCTACTGATCCAGAGGACATTTATGAACAATACAAAAACAAAGTAGACATAATTATTGATGGAGGGTATGGTGGAAATGACGGCTCCACAATTATAGATTGTAGCGACGATAATGTCACGATTCTAAGACAAGGAGCAGGCGACATTATGCAATTTTTGTAAACACTATTTTCGCTTGTTCTATTGTTCCGCGAGGCGCAGTTTGGGAGTAAGAATTCATGAATAAAAGGTGGGTGTTGCGCTTAAGGCTCGTGCTCAACTATAAATGCGAATTAATGGTATTCAGGATAACTATGTCAAGATAGTTCGTTTATTTATTGAGAGTGTACCGTTGTTTCTCTCATTTATGAGAAAAACAACGGTCTAAAAACAAAATGTAGGGATTACTTATGCGCTATATTTTCAAAAGATGAAGTGATCATCCTGCATTAGAGTGGCAGTGCCAATTGTAAATGCCGCAAGGCGGTACGATTCAGGCCTAACAATCACCAAGACTGCTTCATCAGTGAAGAGATTTTCCATTATTAAGAAGAGTCATTAACCTATCCAAATCATCCTTTTACTCATCATTCTCAATGCTTTCCCCTTTCAAATACGTCCTTCTTACATCAATATCAATCGTTTACCACATTCAGGCCATAGTCCATAGCCGAATAGAGCATATGTTTACACTATGAATACTTGTAAATCAGTGATTTATATTACAAGTGTTTACTCGCTTTATTTTTAAAATGGTTTCAGTATTACACCTAAGTGTATAGCTCAATAATTTTTAAATTCATCAATAATCAACTTTGACTAACATCACGGTAAAGCATTGATACAGCGAAAAGTGTAGATTGATAAAGACAAGTAACTCCACAAAAATAGTTTTGGCTAAAGAAAGATGCATTGTTCTGATAATCAGATTGTTATATGGCTTTGATAAGTTGAAGTAATTGTGTTTAGATGCTTACGTTAGTACCTATTACAATGAAGGCCCTAAAGTCTCATCGGAGGGTTTTGGGACATGTAATACAAGACCCAAGTCAAGATTTGGGCCTTGTATTCATTTGTTTTGTCCTATCTTTGATTGAATAGTTTATAATAAAAAATAATTTTGGTTATAAACAAATCACAAAAAAGACACAATCCTGAGTGTCTCTAAAATGTTCAGGAATATAAACAACCCTTTAAAGTTAAATTTTATGTCTTTAGAAAAATTTGCTAAGCACAAAATGAACAAAGAATTATTATCAAAAATCAATGGTGGAGGACAAGGTTCAGTTACTTGTGGGAATGGAGACACATTAACTGCAGCTGCGGAATCATTAGATTCAGTAGCTCGAGGTGGTAAACGCTTTTGTCGAGATAGAGGTGGTGTAGTTTCTGCTTCGTACCAAGAAGATGCGATTCAATAAAAGTATACTTTTTGCCTAGCATTGCAAAAAGATAAAATAGGAGCTTGATGCCAATTCAAGCTCCTATTTTGTTTTTAGACATTCTTCTTTCTAATTGCGTATGAGCACAACAACTGATGGTACGGCACAATGTTAGCCCCCTGCTTTAATTGTCGATCGGCGTTCGTCAATCAATATTTTTCCACTAATTCAATGACATGAGGTCAAATGCCCCCCTCTCAAATCAATACTTGGTCCTACAAAGATCTACCTCGAGATACGTCACTTAGTAAAACGGAGAAAATAAAGTGATCCAAATTTGGTGCAATATCTTGTTGCTGAACAACTTACAAAATCTTTGCCCTGTAGTTTAACCAAGGGATCTCCAAAAGTTTCTTATAGGACAAGTTTTTGAGCTTATAGTCCCGACAAGTCGGTAGGGCTGTTAAGTTCTAGCAGAGAAGGAAAAATATATGTAGCTTTTTCGTTGTATCACGAGCGGGGAGGTGGTCAG
>DMXI01000563.1 GCA_003483885.1 Microscillaceae bacterium | reverse complement strand
TAAGGCTCGGTGGTTTTTTTATGGTGTTGGAACTTTAATTTAACCAATTCCCGAGCCTTTTTCAATAAAAAAAAGCCAGCCCGAAAAATTCGGGATGACTCATGTTGCTGTTGTTTCCCACTATAAAACCGGATCGCTCTTTTTGGAATAACGCAGGGTCATCATCCCCATAAATTGGAATGCCTCAGTGCTCATCACCCCGAACTCCTCTTCGCCCATCAAAGGACTAATTGTTTCCTGGTGGGCATATACCAAATGGCTGGTAAGTCTGGAAGCTGTAGTGGTGTCCATTTTGCCATTCAAAAGCGTGAGGCTACTGCCATCCAAATTACATCTATATATTCGCCCTATACGAGTAAAGTATAGATGTTCTCTTTGCGAATCAACAGTGAGATCACCAGCCGTGGTTTCATCAGCAAAAGTAAGGAGGGTCGTCAAGTTTGCCCCATCCAAATCTGAGGAAGCCAGGGAGTTGAGAGTCATCCAGTACAGCTTATTCTGGTACTTTATAATCCCCCTGGCCCCAAATTGGCTGGCGTGTAGTCTACTTGCTCCACTGCTGTCAAAGCCTATTTTACGAATCGCGTGACCTACGGAGTCAGCATAAAAGAGGGTACTGGAAGCGGTATCAATCGCAAGACCACTGGCTTGTCCGGAAAGCCCTGAGACCAAGGCTGTTTTGCCACTACCGTCTAACTCACTTACGGTTACTCCCCCAGAAAGGCACTGGTATAATTTACCTTCTGCTATCACCAAATCATTTACGGTCACACTTCCCGTGGTGTCAATCGTCACTCGGTTTTGGCCATTAAGGTCTGCCTTGTGTATCTGCCCAGAACTTTCACTTGCCCAGTAAAGTTGCCTGTTTTGGGTATCTATTTCCAAAGCAGTAATGTTGTTACCAATCGTAATTTGTTTTTCTACGCCTCCCCGAATGGCCGCAGTATAGAGGCCATCTGCTTTTATGAAGAATACCTGATTAAGCGAGGTAATGGTATGGCTTATTTCCAAGGCTTCATCTACATCATTTATCAAAGCTTCGGCTGGACTTGTAAAGCTTTTGTGTAGTTGATAGACCTGTTTTCCCTTTGGGCTTGTAATAGGAGAACCGTCGGGGTTTTGGAGTGGGATTTCAGTTGAAGCAGAAGTAGGAGCATAATTGTTTCGTATTCCAGCCTTGTCTCCCATTTGCCCATGTTGTCCCTTAAGCCCGGTCAGTTGCACTAATTTCCCCGTGGGAAAGGCTACCTTCGTTTTAGATGCATCTACAAATAACTCGTCACCTACCTTGAAATCACCTGGAAGTTTTGCGGTGATCCCGTTATCTGCCGAGAAAAAAGCCATTGCAGAAGTAGTTTCACCCACGAGCATAGGAGTGACTCCAATGAAAATCTGGGTAATATGATCATAATCTTTTTGGAGGGTGTATCCCGTAGGTTCACCATCAGCGTCAGTAGTGTTTATGGCATCTTTGGTGGTCAGCCCGGATTCTACTGCGGGGGTAATCATGGCGAGTGTGCGCTTCTTCACTTCGGCTACAATGTCATCGGTGCCAATTACGTGATCTTTTTTTCGACCACTACCAGTACTTGTAATCACCACCCGGTCGTGGGCATGGGTGCCTTGATCTACAATAAAGAAGTTCCCCAGTTTGATTTCAGCGGCTTCATCAAAGCGGGGATCGCGGGTCCAGGTAGTACCATTCCATTGATAAGCACCATTTTCTTTAAGATCTGTTTGGCCGAAGAAAAAAGCAACGCCTTCTTCGGGGATGCTTATTCCGTCTACTTCGGCAGTAGTGGAGGATAGATCAAAAGGAGTATCCGTAGCTACCACCACCGATCCAATCAGTTGATAACCTTGTTCTTTGGCATCTACGAGCTCAGTCAGACTCGTGGTGAGGGCAGTCAGTTCAGTTGTTTTTACAACACCCAGCTCTGTCGCCTTTTCATTGCTCAAGGGGCCACGAAGCTGGTCTACATCAATTTGTAAAGTACTCATAACAAGTGTTTTAAAACTTTTTTGTTTAAAAAATAAATAATGCTCAGGCAAATTGGCAAGTGAAAGATATTTTGTTACGTTTGTCAAGCATTGTTTAAATAGAATCAGGTAGCATTGCCTGATTTACTTGTTTGATCACTTATTACGTTGCTGACCATTCACGACACCAAGTTTCGGGAATGGTCAGTTTTTTTATGGGGTTACTGCTACTTCTTGATACACGCTAAAAAAAGTGATGGTATGCCAGGGTTTTAATTTAAATCCAGCCACACTTTCGTTCCAGTACAAAGTAGCTCCTTGATAATTACTTGAAATGGCAGTTACTCCTCCGTCCTTAGAAAAATAAGCAACTCCATTTTTATTATCATCACTGCTAATAATTGTTGTAAGCCCATTCACTCCCAGTCCAATTTTACCTTGGATAGGATTTAGATTCAGGTTACAAATAAGTCCAGTGCTCACTGCGTCTCCACTGATGGTGATAGCTACTTGCTGTGATTCGCTTAGAAATTCAAAGTAATGCGCGATAAGGTTTTGTAAGTATGCCTTGACTTCTTGGACCGTTTGTTTGCTTATGAGGTGGAATTGTAGGTGGCTCATCTTGAATGGGGGGAAAGAGGTTCATAGGCTTTCGCCTTGATTTTAATTTGATCCAGGGTTGCTTTGGATGCTCCTGCTTGTGTTGCAGCTCTTATTGCTTCTAGTTCTGTAACCTTGAATTCTCTAAAAAAGGTTTGCCATTCACTATCATTTCGCCAAAAATCCCGTTCTTTCTTTGTCAAGTTTTCGGCGAGTAGGATAATTGCTCGATTTCCTGAAAGGAATAGTGTCTCAATGAGTTGCTTAGTAAATTTCTTTACTTGCTCTTTTAGCTTTTCCCCAGATAGATTTTTGCCTGCAATTGCTTCCTTTATTAGCTTTTCATTTGCTTCCAAAGAAATTACGAGTAATCCTTGGCTTTTTGCCCATTCGCTTTTGCCTGAAAACGGGAGCCCCACAGTACCAATGAGGATAGGAAGTTTATTTAGGTTAGATTGTATCATTGTTGTCGTCATAAGATGTTGGACATTGTTTATCATATAGTGCCTGATAAAACCTGTGATGGTTATGGTAGTTAATCCCTGACGTTTGACCAGGATTGAGTTCCACAATACAAAGGCTACCATCTGCTTTAAGGCGGGCGATATCCATCACAAAAAAATTGGAGCAGATAGTCTCCACAATCCTTTTAAAAAGAACCAATTCTTCGCGAGATAGTTTACTTGCGTAATCTGGCATTTCTTCGAAGTAAGCAGTTTTGAGTAGCAACTTGCCCTTCCAAAACCAGAGGCGATATTCTTCATAAATATTTTGCCTGGTAAAAGGCAGCGGAGTAGGGTGAAGCAGGTTAAATTCTGTGTATTCGGAGAAAACGACTCCTCCTTCTAGTACCCCATTTTTAGCGGCAATCAAATGCTCAATGGCGGCTTGCACTTCGGTAACATCACTACTGTCTGCGATATCATAGGCTTGCTTCCGCTCATACTTAGCGGACCTCATAAAGTCTTTAATCATCAATTTAGTGCCTGGAGCAAAGGTATCAGCGAATACCTGGATAATGGTCCTGGACTGATCGAAACTGTCTATCCAGGCGGTAATGGGCGCGTACTCCTTGATCTTATCATAATGATTCACTACTGAGCAAGTTTCAAGATACTCATCGGGAGTATTTATAAGCCATAGATTATGAGATTTGCTTAGATACTTGTAAAGAGATTCATAAAGCGGTGGAGACATCACGACTCCCCTAAGCAAGGTAAGCTGAGGCTGCTCAAAAGTAGGAAGCCAGCCCTTGAGCACATCCGAATTTCCTGATGCTTTTAGGAAAGCATCCAGCGAAAAAAAGAGGCAATCAAACCCCGCTCGTTGAGCCGCAATTACTTCTGCCTTGTATTTGATTTCTTGCAAAAACAGTATTTTCATAGTATGTGTCTGTGTGTGTCTATCTATCTGCGTGATCCTTATCCTGCCTGATAAGTAGTAGGAATATAACCAATAGCCCCATCAGGGAATTGAACTTCAAGAATGGTAAGCTGTCGGGGAAAAATATAAGAAGTAGAAGGTGCAGAAATCGCCTTTATAAATGTAATGTCATTGTCTTTTCCATCATCGCCTTTGTCTCCTTTTTGACCTTTGAGATCGGCAAAAGGTCCCCAATTACCATCACTATTTTGAAACCTTAGTTGAGTGCCACTCCACTCGTGAGATGGAGTATTCCCTTGTGGTCCCTGAAGGTTCACAAAAGGACCCCAGGCACCATTTTGGTTTTGAAATCTTAGTTGGGTGCCAGACCATTCATGCGCTAAACGATCTCCTTTTGGGCCTTTAAGATCAACAAAGGGTCCCCAATTACCCGAGGGAAATTCAAAACGAAGTTGCGTGCCAGACCACTCATGACTGGGGGTAAGATGCTTAAAACTAAACTGCTCTAGCGAAGCACCTGCCAGGTCAAAATCTTCATAAGTCAAAATCATCACCTGGTCCTGGTGGGGAGTGACTTCGCTTCCTGAAGCGTAGATTACCTTGGTGCCAGGAGCGTTAGGATTATCAGTGATTTTGAAGCCATAAGCCCCTCCTGTTTGTAAAGGAATACTTTGGGCCGTGACTAGGTAAAATTCTTTCTGATGAAAAATGGCTCCTTCAGTGACTTTGAGTGTTCCCTCTGCCACGTCTTCACTTACTGTGCACCCATAGAGTTTATAAGAGACCTGTGGATTTTTAAGCATTGATCTGAAAATCACCTCCACAATGTCGGTGGTTTTCTTCTCTAAATGCATCAAATCATCATTGCTGGCGAGGTGTCCTCCATTCTCGATGCCGAGTTTTTTCATAGGTTTTAGGTGATAACTTAAAGGCCATAAAACTGACTCACTCCTTCGAAGTACCCATCGATTTTTTCGACTTCGGCCAAGGTTGGCTCTATGTCTAATACCAACATCTGAGCGATTGATAACTCGCTATCAGGAGCGGGTTCCTTTGGTGGCATACTTGTTTCTTCAAAAAAATGAAAGAGGTGTGGGATCAAGTCCGGGATTGTTTCGGGGGTTGTATTCTGGGCTTGCCCATCTACATAGGCGTAGGATTCGGTGAAATTGGTTTTGAAAATGATGATAACAGATTGCCAGTCCTGGCCTGCTTCTAAGGAAGATTTACCTGCGGAAATCATCATTCCCATTTCCAGATCTACTGCCTGAGAGACTTTTCCTTGATGGGCGTTGTCAACAATGATTTCACCTTGATCGCTTACCCCAATGAGTATGGTAGCTGCGGCCTCCATTTTTATCAGTAGGGCAATGCTGAGTACTGGAACCTTCGCAATATCCAATCGTAGTGCATTTTCGGGAAAATAGAGATGAGTAGGTGTTATCAGCGAAGCTACAAGACCTACACGTTCTATCCAGTGGGGTTGCCTAAGAGACATAAGCTGTTTCACAGGAAGCTTTGGACTTAGCACCGCAGGAGAAAGGTCTTGCACCATTTCTATAGTACCATCTGAGGTAAATACTATGGTGGAAGTGTCTAAGAAATTGAGGTATGAAAGCACGTTTTTTGTAAGCAGCTCGTCCAATTCTGGTGGCAGAGATACTCCCATTCCAATCGGTGTAGGCATTTGATCCAGAGGGACTTGCAAGATCATAAAACGCTTGTCAGGAAGCTTGTGTTTGCCGATGAAGGCAATGAGGGTTTGCGTCATTTCTTCGCTGAGGGGATAGGTATCAGGTAAGTACACGATAAAATCAAACTCACTGACTTGTTCTCTAAGGAAATAGCGGTAGTGTTTCTTTTGAGAGTTTTCTTTTATAAAAAAAGTATATAGGTACTGTACTGGACTAATACCTAGTAATTCCGTGAGAAACCAGGTATAAACTTTTTCGCGGCGATTACCTTGGTTGATGATCACCACACTTGGTTCGCTAAGAAGCTTTTGGACTTCGGCTTGCAGCACCAGGGTTTGATTGGTGATCAGGATTTGTTCTTTGGCAAAATCTCTAAATGAAAGAAGTTGTGCGTAGAGGGCCTTCACTGGAGAAAGCATCACCCGCAGCCAAGCCAGCATCCGAGGCTTTTTCAGATACGATGGGAGCCACCAATTACCAAAACTGTCCCAGTTGATCTTGTGGAATTTCATTTCATCTAAGCTGTTTTTAAATTAATTTCCAAGGGTTGATCTGGATCGAACTTGATATAGCCAGATTCGGGGATGTACACTCGTTCTACTGCGGCAAATGCACCTCCAACTGCTCTCGCTTCAAAACGTGCAATGACCACATCATTTACCCCTGATACTCCAGCAAGAATGGTATCGGCTATTTTGGACTTTAATATTTGCGCATCGAAAGGAAGTGCATCAAAGTAGCTTTGTACAGCATTTTCAACTTCGATTTGGAGTTTGCTGACCTCAAACAAAGGATTGTAATAGATATCTAACCTCAGACGTACTATATCAGCAGGCAAACTATTGACCACAATCGTAGCTCCAGGAGGTTGCAGGCGATCGATGTATCCCCTCACTGCGGTCAGCTCATTTGGAGAAAGCGGATTGGGTTCGCCATTCAAGGTTTTGGCGACCTTCAAAGTGGCCGCTTGAATGGCGCCTCTGGCCACGGTGATGGCAGCGTGGGTAATGATTTGTTTGGTAGGGTCTAATGTCTCATAAGTAAGTCCACCTGTTTCCAGGTTTCTTACTAAATCATCCCCGTACTGAAAAGCTTTCACTTTTTGCACGAACCACTCGGCACTCCCAAAGATGTTCTGATCAATGAGCACTTGTACTTCGTTTTGGTGACGAACAAAAAGTTGCTCCAACGTCCAAATGGCGGTAGCTACCACGTATAGCCACAACCTCCAAATCGCAAACCTGGAAGGTGAGTTAAGTGCGGCCAGCCTTGGTTCTGCCTCCTTGGCCGCTAAGAGTTCGTTATGTATGTTAGTAAGCGATCGCAATATTAATGATGAATGATTGAATTATAAATTTTCAGATTTTCCTGGACGGAACGGCTCTTTCTGCCTTGGCCAATCCTGGTTATTCTGATCCGGTTTTGATGATGATGGCATTCGGTAGCCTATTCTTAAAATACTCTACCAGTGGGCGTTTTTTAGTCTCAATCTTGGCCTCATTATACAGAACCTCAGTCCCCGCAGGAATGATTTCTTCCAGGGATAAATGCAGATTATCATCCAAAAGAGTAAAAAACGCCAGCGGATCACCATAAAGTTGCAAAGCCAGGTCTACTACATTTTGCCCTTCGTAGGTGACATAAGTTTTCATCGTCATATTAGTAGCCATAGTTACTCTCTGATTGACTTATTTACTCTTTTATTTTTCCCAACCTGCATCCACCTGGATGTTACCTTCCTCTGTTAGATCGAGAGTCACTTTCTGTACAGTTTGCCTGTCCAATTCCAACTGCAACTCTATTTCAGCTTGTACCTCTATGATGTCTAGCCCTTCTGCGTTGAGAAATTCAGCAAGATGAACCCCTGCTTGGGGGCTTTCTCGCAGATCACCTTTGGCCGCAATAATGGCGTGGCCTTGATGCTGACGAGTGGTATCTTCTCCCAAGGCAAAATCACCGTTCTCAAAAAGAAGATCACCCACATCTTCATTTTCTTCACCATTCCCGCTTGCATTGAGCACAAAATCAATTACTTTACGCCATTTGTTATTTTCCATGCATTACTTTTTTACTCGTTAGTTTGCCTTCATTAAACGCTACTGGTTGTTTACCTGCAAGGGCGGCTTTCAAGGTTATTTGCAGTGCTGAGGGAGCACCATTTCCAGGTTCATTGATGGGGGCACCACCTATGACTTGCAATAGCGCATCCAATATGGCTTTGTTTTGATTCCATGCGGCTTTCAGTTCACTGATATTAAGTAACCCTCCACCTGTTTCACCATTTAAAAGAAGCTTATCCTGCTTGATTTCAAATAACACTTCGCCCACTTTGAAACTTTGCTCGCTGGGAGTGAAAGTTACCTCGGTTTCTTGATTTTGATAGATAAGCTCTTGCTCACTCAGTTCTACAAAAGCAGTGTCGGAGAATTTGAAGATTATTTTTGCTACTTCCCCGAATTTGCTTACATACGCTTCACTATCTGAGGTATCCAGAAAAGAAACAATCACTGAGCTACCAATTTTGGGAATAAACACAGTTCCCCCCACTATCTCGGTATCAATACTGGCCGTAAGCCGAGTATCTGGAATATCAGCGTCCCCGTTCAAAGGCTCCACTTCACAAGTCCGATGCACCTCATCCACTGCAATTATCTTTGCCCGAAGGTTTTTGCTATCTCCTGGAATAGACTCGACAATGCGTCGGATGGAACTGATAAATTCATTTGTAATGTCATCCATAAATAAGTATTGTTTGCATTTAGTTTGCTTTCCTTCCTATTTTCACCATCCGTTTGAAGCCTCCACTCTTGGTAATGGAGGTTTTGACTTCATTCACGAAGTAAAGACCCTCCCGTTCGGGATAAGTAGCATCTTTGATTTTGCATCTAGCCGAATGCACCACGAAGGGAATACCGAGGGTTTTGATGCTTCCTTTGTATCCACTGTATTTGTACAGTCCGATTTTTTCTTCGGCGATCTTTTTAAGAGTAGCCTTGTTACTAATTGGTTCTGGGCTGATCCAAGTTCTAAGTTCAGCACCTCCCCCCTCACTACCCACTGTTACTTCCAGTTTTTTGTTATTTTTCAGAATGGATATTGCTTTGAGCTTAACCTTTATATCTTTTGCCTGACGGTATTCTAACTCAGTGGCTAGTACATTTTTTTGCAGGTCATAAATAATGGGGGAGTCAAGGTGAGGGAAGGTCGTGCCTGTATCCTCAGAATATGGCAGGCCTACGTAGAGCGATTTCCCTCGGAAGTAGATCGCAAGGCCATACTCACTTTTCAATTTTTGGAGCACCTTGGCCGCGCTCGCGTTCGCCACTCGAAATGGCTTTAACTCTACTTCGGGTATCTTATCTGCAAACTGAATATCAAGCCCCTGCCCCTGGGTGGCCGTTTCAATGACCTCTTGAAGAGTAGTTTCTTTCCAAGATTGATTAATATTTGTTCTTTGTAGGTGGTAGACCTCATCTAAGCAGCGAATCTCGAAGGGCTGATTAGGAAGTAGCCTTGTAACATATCCCACAAACTCTGTATAGAGTACACCATCATAACCCAGGCGAATTTCTACCCCGTCACCTTCGACAAGCTGTTTGTTTAACTGGCCCCTAAGTTTCCCCAACTTAATGGTGGCCATTTCGCCTAGATGTTTCCAGGAGCTAGTGATTTCTAATGAGGTAAAACGGTCTAAAAAATACTGTTTATCCGTAGCTGCAGCTGTGAAAATGACCTCGGTATTGAATGTAAGCATGGGGGAATTTAGTCACATTTGATACTCCAAATAACAGGTAGTTTTGGAGAATTGGAGTTTGGGGGGATAGAAACAAAAAAAGCGTAGAAAATGAGATTTCTACGCTGATGAAAGATTACATGAGCTGTAATAGATTGAAGGTTGATTGCATACTGGCTTCAAGAATATGAAGGTTATTTGAAGAATAATTTTGCATTGCTGTCCTTCACATTTAATAATGCTTGAAAGGATAGAAAATGACAAATAGCCCTGATTTTTAATTTTTATAGTTGGGCGTAGGAGAAAACGGTCCTTTTTTCAAACTCAAGGCAATTTTCTCGGAAACCATAAAATCTTGGCAAAACTAACAATTTAACTCCCCAAAACAGTCCGAAAAAACGGAGGGATAATCAAACTCTGTCTTCTTTTATGCAAGGCCTTTTTATCATAACATATACTTTTGGAGCACTATTACATAACAATATATCCATCTTTTCCCCTCATGAGTAGTCCCTCTGAAAAATACAGATTTAAAACAATGCATATTAAACTCTACTTCTACTCACCACAATAAGTGGGTCTTTCACCAATAAATTGAAAGCATTTACTATCTAAAATTAAAATATGTGGTTACTTTCTTTACTTACTGTGGTATCTAAAAATCGTTTACATTATTTAATTGCATTAGTTTATAAAGTAAAATGGTCAATAAGATATTTATTTCAGTGTTTTAATTTTTGCGCTTGGTGCCTGCAATAACAAAAAGGACGACCCTCAACCTGGTTCAACCAGCAATGACGGTAACTATACGATTACTTCTATTATTCCTCGCAAGGGTAAAGTAGGAGATAAGATAGTGATTACGACCAATCGTGTTGAAAACGTTTCTAAAATCATCTTTAATGGAATAGAAACAATACCTCATGCCATTACTAATTCGGAAATTAATGTTAACATCCCTGAATATACTGCCAAAACAGGAAAAGTTATCATAGAAATAGAAGATAAAAACCTGAAAGCCAAAAGCAAGGAAGGTTTTGCGGTAGAATACCTAGCCAATCAATTGGCATTTGTAGGTGGTGATACAAGAGTAGGAGCTATTGGTTTTACCATTGGAACAAAAATATTTTTGGGTTTGGAAAGTGCTAATAACGATTTTTGGGAATATGATATTCAAACATATACCAGGAAACAAATTGCTGATTTTCCAGGAAGGGCAAGAACGTTCACAGCCAGTTTTGTTATTGGTAATAAAGGGTACATAGAAACAGGGCAGTTACTCGATAGCAAACATACTAAAGATCTCTGGGAATATGATCCTGTTGCAGATCAATGGACTCAAAAAGCTGAATTTCCCGGATATGCCAGAGATAAAGCAGTAGGGTTTAGCATTGAAGGAAAAGGATATATTGGAGCTTACAAAGATATGTGGCAATATGATCCAGTTGACACAGATGGCTAACTTTCCTGTTTCTGGTGGTTTAAGGCATGCCACAAGTTTTGTAATCGCTAAAAAAGTTTATGTAGGTACAGGAGGCAGCAGCACAGACATTTTTGCCCAATATGATCCTACAAGTGATCAATGGACTTCGGTAACTCGTTTTGGAGGAGGGTAGGCGAACAAATGCCGTAAGTTTTGTAAGGATATGTAGGAATAGGGTTTTCACCATCAGGGGATAGAGGCAAAAAAGATATCTGGAAGTATGATCCTACCACCGACCAATGGACCCAAAGAGCAGATTTTGACAGTGGAACAAGAAGTTGGACTATAGCATTTTCAATAGGCAATACAGCATACATAGGCACTGGATAAACAAATCTTATTCGTGGGAAATACACTCCTCAATAAGAATTAATAATTGACATCATCTTATCTTTATTATCTGTAAACTTAACACACTCATTTCGGAATAGGTTTCTAAAATGAGTGGTTTTCAAACTCTAGAGTATTTTCCGAAAATGGACAAAAAGTAGCGAAATCAGCTCCTTTTTTTGTGTTTTAGAATCTTCATTTTATTATACTTTGGCGGTAATCTATTTCTGGACAAAACAGGTACTAAAACTACGAGAAAGTTGTATATATCCCGCTAATGGCATCTTTGTCAGACCAAGGAAATAATTTTACGTAAAAAAACAGAGGTTAGTGGGATACATACACTATCATTAAAAGATTTTTTTAAAAAAAAGCTTATTATGTCTGAAAAAATACAGCAACCAGAAGCAGAAAGTCAATCAAAGGTTGGCGTTGCTCAAAAAAAGCAATCACAGCAGAAATCGAAACAAAGCCCTTATAAAACCCGTGAGGGTAAGTTAGGGCCCATTCAAGCAAAACAAAAGCCCATTCAGCGAAAAGTAAAGCAAAGTAATGGAGGTGATCAACTTAAAGGTGTTATGAGTACTCAATATGGAGTTGATTTATCTGGATATACAGAGCATCAAAATTCTTCGTTTCCAGCAAGTATAGGTGCTGCTGCGGCTATACAAGGCAAAAATATTCATTATGGCCCTGAAGAGTATACTGAACAAAATAGAAAGCATGAGCTTGGACATATCATTGATAATACGTTTAATGGCATACCTAAAGGCGATAAGGTGGTTAATGGACAGAGCATAGATACAACCAGAGAAAAGGCTGTGGATAAGATTGCTAACACTCCTTTGCAACGTCAAACCAGTTTGTCCCCCCTCATAACTCCCCAAGTTGCTCCGGTAATACAACGAATGAAGATTAAGGGAAGCAAGAAAAAGGGTAAAAGACTGATTGCAGACTTGAAAAACAAGGCTAAACAATGGGCTAAGGATGCTGGTCTCAATTGGGAGCAGAATGTGGAAGAACATTTTAATCAGGCTACTTCATCAGACATCGTTTTTCACAATGAGGAGGCTTTCTTTAAGGCGTTATGCTATGATGTAAACTGTATGACTCGTCAGGACGGGGGAGAACCCACAGCGCAGGAAGCCTGGACTACTTCATGGGGCTGGCGAGCCCGTGCCAATGGAGAAAGGGAAGCTAACCCAGAAACTGGCGATGTAAGGCTTTATCGCACCATGAGTCGTGATGAATATGATGCCATCAATAACGGGGAGAGTGGGAGTTTGAGTGGGCACTTGGGGGATTTCAAACAGGCTCTCCGTTACCTTTATGGTAATGGTGGCAAAGCAGCTGGGGAGAAAGTACTAGTGGAATTTATCATATCTCGCACAAACCTGAATAATCTTTATCGAAACGCTACCTTTCCTGAAGAAAGTGGCGGCTTTTTGCCAGTGATAGCAGAAGCCCTCCAAAGAGAAAATAAGGGCTTTTTAGTTAAGAGAGGAGCTAGTGGTAATGAAGGGAATAGCAAAGATGGTAGTATTGGCCTCAAATCAGAAAGCGGAGGTGAAGTTGGACATAGCATAGCTATTGGTTCTGGTGCTAAGACTTCTCAAACTTTTTTGGCCTCAGTCAGTGAATACAATATACTTGCATATTCCAACAATGATGGAGTAACTTGGGAGCAAGATCCAGGGACCATCAGGACTTCGGGGGAAATAACTGAGGAGGAAAAAAAAGACGCGGTACTTAGGCAGCAATCAGAGCCACAGAGAAGTCCAGAGGGAAATAGAGCTAGACGAAGAAATAGAGGAGGAAATAGAACTGGACGAAGAAATAGAGGAGGAAATAGAACTGGACGAAGAAATAGAGGAGGAAGAAATAGGAAGTGAAAAGGAAACAGTGTCTTGTCCTGATATATCTTTACACTAAAGTCGTAAGTATATGAAAAACAGTTCAGGTGCTATTTATCTTACTCTCTCTCCCAAGGTATACAGTCAGGCATTCAAATAACAAGTAGCATCAGAGGTAGAGCTGGGCAAACTCAGCAAGGAACAAGCTCGTCGCCAATATCAAATTAAGGGCAAAAGCGCGGTTTTGAATTGGTGTCGCAAATACGGTAATTTGGAAAAAATTAACGCCCAAATAAAAATTATGACTCAATTGCCCTAAACGAACGAGATTTACAAGTTCGCAGAAAGCGAAAGTTTACCAGAACTACTGATTCGCAACATTGGCTTAACAAATACCTGAACAAGATTCAAGGTATGGAACTTACATGTTGGTTCTGAACAATTGTGGGTAAGTAATATCACTTATCTAAGAATAACTGATAGTTTTGGAAACCTTTCCTTGATTATAGATACCTACTCTAGAAAGGTAGTAGGCGATCATTTACATCAGGATTTAGGTACTGAAGATTGCATGAGTGCCCTGAAAATGACTCTTCAAAGTCAGATAAAAAATGTAGAATTATCCCACTACCCAGATCAAAGAATCCAGTGTTGTAGTAATGATTATGTGAATATGCTCATTAAACATGAGGTTAAAATATCGATGACTGAAAATGGTGATCCTAGAGAAAACGCAGTAGCAGAAGATGCCGATATTATGGTAGTATTTGAATCATTCAGAACAATCATTTATGTGTAGGTAAGTTTCATTATATAGAGTCAGAGATAAACGCTTGGGCGGTAGAGCAAATCAAAGATTATCGCAAAATAGAGAAGAAATGGATGATGGTTATACGAAAATAGCTTGGGTAGTATCTTCTGCTCAGAGATATACCAAAAAATGTATAAAAATGGCCAGAAAAGAAAAAGTTCAATTAGTTGACGAGTTAGGATTTGCTGAAATGTTGTTTTCAGTAGGTATATTGGATTTGAATAAAGTATTGTAAATAAAAACTCGAAGCGACTTCTTTTGCCTATGGAAGTCGCTTTTTATGTTTATCAGGGATAATGGTATGTCCCCTTTATTCAAAAAACCAACATTTGCAAATACCGCAAAAAGTAGGAGTTCTGATAAACGGGTGGTTTTTTCACACTTCGGAAAATTTGTCAGGAATGCTAAATCTTACTAAAAGGAAGCAATTTAGTTTTCAAACACCAGAGTAAACTAGCTAATAGCGCGTATTTTTGATAGTAGGCTATGATTGCGAATAATTATCTAACATAAGCAGCGAATAAATGCCTTCTTTTTGAGTAGTAAACTTATAATTAATATATCTGCCTAAAAACTTACATAGTAGGTTATAGAGTAAACCTATGTTTAGCATAGAATTGGTA
>DMXI01000560.1 GCA_003483885.1 Microscillaceae bacterium | reverse complement strand
CGTTTTACATTTTTAATTTAAAGAGCCGCCCCTGTTCCTTATTGGTATTGGATGATGGGACAGGCGATAGCCAAAGACCAATGGCTGTCAGGCGCTACGAACTCCTAACTATGCACTAAAGTCAATGTCCTGATTTATCTACGGGATTACCCTCACCGTCATCGTCAATGCCCTTGACCAAATTGCCAATGGTGAGCCCTTGCACTACAATAGAGAAAATAACGACTATGTAAGTAACAGATACAATGACTTCGCGATGCATTTCTTCGGTAAGTGATAGCGCCAAAGCCACCGAAATTCCTCCCCGAAGCCCTCCCCAAGTCAATATTTGAATGGTTCTGGGTATAAAGCTCCGTTTGAGTTTCATCAAAGAAATAGGGATACCTACTGAAATTAAACGAGCCCCCAATACTACTACAATGGCAATGAGCCCTTCTATGATATAGACTTGCTTGAAAGAAATCACGAGTACTTCCAGGCCAATCAAAATGAACAGCACCGCATTGAGCACTTCATCTAATATTTCCCAAAACATATCTATATACTGGCGGGTGACGTCTGACATAGCAAACATTCGGGCCCGATCGCTCATCATCAGTCCAGCTACTACTACTGCCAATGGCCCAGAGATGTGGAGGTAAGAAGAAAAAGCGTATCCACCCATCACCAATGCTAGAGTAATGAGTACTTCTTCTACGTAAGAATCGATGGATTTTAACAAGTAATACCCCACATAACCCATCAACCATCCAAACAAGGCTCCTCCTCCTGCTTCAGTCACAAATAAAATGACAATGTCCATTGCCCCGATGTTACCCACGCCCTTTTCAGCCATCTCAAAGATGCTCAAAAAGACTACCACTGCTACTCCATCATTGAACAAAGACTCTCCTGAAATTTTTACTTCTAGCTTCTTGGGAACACTGGCTTTTTTAAGAATCGATAATACCGCAATAGGGTCGGTAGGAGAAATAAGTGAACCAAAAAGCAAACAATAGATGAAATCTATCTTGGTTCCAAAGGCATTGAACACCATGTACATCACTCCACCTACGATAAAAGTAGAGACAATCACTCCCAAAGTGGCAAAAATCATAATAGGCCCTCTTTCTTTGGCCAAGGTTTTTACATCTACGTGGAGTGCTCCAGCAAATAGCAGGAAACTCAACATGATTTCCATCAATACTTTGTTGAAGTCTACTCCTTTGACCATACCCACAAATTGTTTGTAGAGTGTATCTGAAAACTGCCCCATAGCAATAATAGCCATAGACATCACCAGGGAAATCAGCATGAGTCCAATAGTGGTGGGAAGTTTGAGGTAACGGTGATTGATATAGCCAAACGCTGCCGAAAGTACTATGAGAATAGTAAAAGCATTGAATAAATCCATAACTATTTATTTTCTCTATCTAGAGTCTTAGAGGAAGATTAGTTTCGTATAAAAATTTGAATACCAAATATAGAAGTATAATTGGGTATATGAGGAATTATTTTTCAGAAAATCAGTCATCAGAGAAGTTCTTCCGATCTTTGGAGCGTGACTCTGTAGGGATGCGGCTAATGATTCGATTGGCCAACTTGGCAAAAGGCAGGCTTTGCAAATATACTACCCCAGTGCCAGAAAGCACCGTAATGAAAGGACCTTGCCCACCAAAAAACATATTTTCAAGCCCTTTGATCCGCTCTACATTACACTCAATGCCTTGCGAATAGGCAACCAAACATCCCCCACTTATTCTTAGGGTTTCTTCTCCTAGTACTTTTTTTACAACTGTTCCTCCCGTGTGCAAAAATGCCATTCCATCGCCTTCTAATTGCTGTACTACATATCCTTGTCCTCCAAAAAAACCAAATCCCATTTTTTGGTTGAGCTTCACACTTACTTTGGTACCAAGGCTGGCACACAAAAACACATCTCGTAAACAATACATCTTGCCACTAAATGCCTCTAAGTCAATAGGAATGATTTTGCCTGGATAGGGTGCACCAAAGCCAATTTTTCGAGGGGTGTTACTCTCATTGGTCATATGATTGATAAAGGCCGATTCGCCCACTAGTACCCGCTTACCTGCATCAAACAAACGTTCGAAGAAGTTTTTCTCGGGTGCCGAGCCATCGCTGAGGCTGGTATCAAAGCTGATGCCTTCTTCCATCCAGTTGAGGGCACCAATACCTGCAATTACAGTTTCTTTGGGTGCAAGCTCTATTTCAACCACTTGCATATCATCACCTATTAGTTCATATTTCAGTTTTTGAGTACTCATGATCAGTCAAGTTTTAGTGTGTTCTGAAATTAGGAAAAATATACAGGACATCAAATGAGGTTTTAAAACGTAGTAAAAATATTTGCCCCTAAGGAGTAGATTTTCCAAATAAGGAACTACTACCTTCCAACCATTGGAATTCTATGTTCATACTCTAAATCACCTCATTGATTGTTTTTTCGCTTGACTTATCAGTTATAGGTTGGAAGGGGCAAACATTCACCCTATTTTGTCAGAAGTAATTGACCTTATTGTATAAGTCATCTCCTATGTTTTCATTTTTGCGACTCATCAAATATCGAAATATATTCATTCACTTATTGGGTTTACTCATTCTTACCCACTTATTGGTGTTGTATACCCAGTTTTTGCTGGCAAGAGGGCAAATAAGTCGTTTTCAATATTATTGGGATACACCTTTCTGGTTGCTCATTGTTTGTGGTATTTCTATCTTATTCACTTGGGTAGTTTATCAAAAAGTACGCAAGCTCCAAAAACAAGGGACCCATTATTTCCCTACGTTGCTTATCAGTACCCTTTTATTTATGATTACTACCAATGGTTGGTTTCTCATGATGGAAAACATTGTATTTAGTAAACCACTGAATTACAATGCGTTGATAGTAAGTAATTTGCTTTTTTTAATTATTCATTTAGTGGTTGGCAATACATTTTTAAGTTACTACTCCCTCAAAAAGCTACACCAAACCCAAACAACCTTGCTAAAAACCCAAAAAGCAGCCAGTGAGTATCAATTAGAGCAATTGAAACAACAAATTTCTCCTCATTTTTTATTCAACAACCTCAATGTGTTGTCCTCCTTGATACATACCAATACTGATACGGCTGATCTTTTTTTAGAAAAGTTCTCAGGATTGTACCGATATATTTTACAATCCAATAATCAGGAGTTAGTGCCCTTATCTCAAGAACTATCATTTATCCAAGACTATATGTTTTTGATAGAACAAAGGTTCGAGCGTAGTTATCAGTTGTCCATTCCAGCCGTTACTTTTAGTCTTAAGCAGTTCCTTATTGTTCCCACTACCCTACAACAATTGATAGAAAATGCGATTAAACACAATGAAGCCCTTCCCGACCACCCTTTAGTCATTGAAATTTTGGTAAGCCTGGAGAATATTCAAATCACCAACGAGCGCAGGCCTAAAAAATATCCGGCAACCTCTACTCAAACAGGGCTAAAAAACATTCACCAACAATATCGTTTACTATCTCAACAGGAAGTACAGATTACGCAAACCTCTGAAAAATTCACCGTTGTTTTACCTTTGATAAAACTAGATCAAGCCTTATGAAAATTGTAATTATAGAAGATGAAAAACCTGCACGAGAAAAACTCAAGCGTTTTATCCAGCGGTATGCTCCTCAAGTAAGTATTGTAGCCGAACTGGCTAGCATTAGCCAGGCAGTAGATTGGTTTACAACCCAACCTATTCCAGCATTAATTTTCGCAGATATTGAATTACTGGATGGAAATGTATTTCACTTGTTCAAGCAAATCCCTCATGTGGCTTGCCCAGTAATCTTTACCACATCTTATAATCAATTTTGGATGGAAGCCTTCCAGAGCAACGGTATCGAGTATCTTCTGAAGCCATTTTCTTATGAGCGTTTTACCGCAGCCTGGGATAAATATCAAATACTACAACAAAATTTTTCGCCTGATTATCATCAAATATTACAAGAAATTCAGCAACAGCTAAGCAATGTCTCACAAAATTATAAACAGCGATTTACGGTAAAAACCAAAACAGGTATTTACTTCTTAGACATTCAGGAAGTGGCCTATCTCAAAGCTGAACAAGGCGTAGTGTTTGCTTATACTCAAAACAAAAAGCGCCATTTGCTCCCCACCAATACACTTACCCAGATGGAACCCTTGCTAAATCCAGCTCATTTTTATCGTGTTAATCGCTCCGAAATTGTTCATCTATTGTTTATTGATCATCTGGAACCTTATTCTAAAGATAGTTTGGCCATTATCTTAAAATACAACTTGGGTCGGCTTATTAGCAGTCAAAGTCGAACTCCAGGCCTCAAACAATGGCTCGATGGCCTTTAAAAGGTGATCATTGGGTTATTTCTTGGCTCACCACTTTTTCATTGAAATGAGTAATTGGTTTGTGCTCTTTTGTATCAAAAGTCAAGACGACTTCTCAATCAATAACCCATATTTCCATGAAAAACTTTATTATACTTTTTATCTCTGTTAGTAGCTGGCTTTCAAGTCAGGCACAAGCTAATTTTTCCTTAGAAGGAAACATTTCCCCTTTTCAACAAGGACAAAGCTGCAAGTTGTATCGTTTGGTATATGATGATTACAGCAATCGCCCTAAGCTTTCTGAGGCTCGAGTCATTCAAGTAAATGCTCAGGGACACTTCAAACAAAATATCCCAATTTCAGAGGCCAGTGTTTACTATATATCTTATCAAAAACAAGAAGGCATGTTAATAGCCAATCCAAAAGATCGCCTACAGGTCACGATCAAAGCAGGTAAGCCTATTGTGATCAAAGGTTCCGAGGCAAATCGGCAGGTTCAAGGCTTTTATCAAAAAATGCAGGAATTGGATAAGCAATATATTCACGATATTCGTATCGAGATGGGTAAACTCAAAATAGCCCAACAAAAAGCCTTGCAAGCAGCTAAAGATGATTTAGAGCGACAAACCTTACAAAAGAAGTTTACCAAATCGTCGGCAAAAGTAATGGCCCGGCTGAGCAAAGCCAGCAAACAGTTTTTTGCTGCTATGGCACAATACCTCCAGACTCAACCTCCTTCTTTGGCGTTGTATGTTTCTTTTAGCTATTGGCAAGCCAGCAATGCTACTTATCTACGTGGTTCTATTGAGCAACTATTTCAAAAAATGCCTCACAATAGCTACGTAAAGCAAATGCGTCAAAAAATTAATCGCTTGATTAAGCTACAGCTTTATAAGCCTGCCCCCGAAATATCTTTGAACAATCCTCAGGGGGAATCAGTCAAACTCTCCAAAGTAATTGCTCAGTCCAAAAACAAATATGTATTGGTAGATTTTTGGGCTACTTGGTGTGCCCCTTGTATAGTCGAAAACCAAAACCTGATCGCATTGTACGACAAATATGCCAAAATGGGGTTTGAGATTTATGCAGTATCGTTTGATCGTAAAAAAGAAGCCTGGCTGAAATATCTTGACAAATATAAACCAGCTTGGTTACAGGTATTTGCCTCTGAAGGCTTCCAATCTTTGACATCTCTTGAATACAATCTAAGGGAGTTTCCCCATAACCTATTGTTAGATTCAAAGGGGAGGATTATCGCTAAAAACTTGTTTGGAAACGCGCTCAAAGAAAAGTTAGCCTTACTTTTTGAACAATAATTTTCTCTCTTAGGCAACTTTTGCTCCAACCCATTTGCTCGTCAGATGGGTTGTTTTGTTTATTTATTGTATTAATTTTGACTTACTATATCGTTATAAGGCCAGAGACAATTCCATACTCAACCACGTACAAAGAGAAAGCATACACTCAATTGAATTTGCTCGTTGAAAACCATCACAAAAATACGAATCTTCAAGAAAGAAATAGACCTTGCAGAATTACAAAGTGAATTCTACAAGGTAGATGTAGCTATTCTGATTTTGGCACATATCCCTCCTATTTTTGGCTTAACTTTTTTGGGTTGGAAAGTGATAGACGTCCTCTTTTTATTTGGTTTTGAGGTAGTGGTTGTGGGCTTTTTCAATATCATCAAACTTATTTGGGTAAGAGGTACCAAACGCTCCCCCGTTTATCTTAAGTTTTTCATGATTCCTTTTTTTATCATCCACTTCATCATTTTTTTAGGAGTGTGTTATATTGGTATCATTGCCGTACTTACCATTTACAAACAGGTTATTCTGGATTCCAACGGGCTTACCGCTATCTGGAAATATTCGCTCAAACCTTATTTTACCAACAATGTCCTAAGCATAAGTAATTTGTTGTTTTACAATTATTTGCTCATCCTTGTAAGTCATGCCACAGCATTTAGCCAAAATTTTCTAAAAGGAGAAGAAAATATTAAAATGACTATTGATAGCTTAATGAGGGCCCCTTATTGGCAAATTTTTATCACACAAGTATGGATTGTGGGAGGCGCTGCGTTTATATTAGAGCGGCAATGGTCACTTGGTTGGCTCACTTTGTCAGTTATTATCAAGCTTACTATCGATTTTTATTTGCGTTATTTAGAGCATTACAAATACGGAATTTAAAATAACACTTGCTTTATGTTAAGTAACATCTATCTATAATCTTATCTCTACTTACTTTTTTGCTAAAAGTGTTAATTAAATTCTAAATTCTTTGTCTACCGCATCATTTGTTGTAGCTACATCGTTTTTCCAGTAAATCAATTATTTCACACTAAGTATTTAAAATCACTAAACAACCTATTAGTATAATACAGTCATGAGAAAAGCATTTTTATTTAGCCTGATCGTTGCATTTGTTGCTGTTGCCCAATTATCACAAGCCCAAGCCACTTGGAAAGCCACCAATGCTAGTGTTACTTTCAAAATCAAAAACGCAGGTATCAATGTAAATGGTACTTTTGGAGGATTCAAGGGCAAAATACTATTTGATCCTGCCAACCTTTCAGGCAGTAAATTTATTGGTATTGTCCAGGCTGGAACCGTCAATACCAAAAATAGAGGAAGAGATCGTCATTTGAGAAAATCTGACTTTTTTGACGTAGCCAAGCATCCTACTATCAAAATGAAATCGACAAAAATCACTAAATCTGGTGAAAAATATTACGCTGATTTTCAATTAACTATTAAAGGAGTAACCAAGACTTATAAAATTCCTTTTAAGTTTTCACAAAAAGGGAATCAAGGAACATTTAATGCCTATTTTGAAATTAACCGCAAGGATTTTGGTGTAGGAGGCAATAGTTTGATTTTGAGTAAAACTGCTAAAATCACTCTTAATGTGACCGCTACCAAGGGTTAAATTACATCTATTACACTTCATTTGCAGTGTTTTATAGTTTGATTTTGTAAAGTTGGTAGGAGTTTTGTTTAGTTAAAATGTAACATAGTAACTAAACACCAAAATTCAGCAAAAATGAATAAGAAAACTCCACTACTTTACAAAGTCAGTTTTTTTGGAGGAGTTGTACTAATGATGAGCTTCCTGCTCAGTGCCTGTGGTGGTAAGAGTAATGAAAATACAGCAAACAACCCAGTCACTAATCAAGAAAATGCTACCACAGCTTCTAATAAAAGTACTTCCACTACGCTCCCTTCCTCCACTTTCACACCTCTGGATATAAAGCTTGATGACAAAAGCTTTGGAAACATTGCCTCAATTGGTGAAAACGAAACCACCATTACTGTCAAAAATCAAAACATTACAGGTCGTTTGAGTAAAAACGAGAAAACCAAGTATTATAATGCTTCTGGTGATGTAATTGCCGAGGTAAAATACAAGGAAACGGGTTTTAAATTACGCAAACCAGATGGAACTCTTTTATGGAAAATTAAGGTAAAAGAGAACAAGGTGAAAATTAGTGACAATGCGGAAAATGAAAATCCATACGAAATCAAAAAAAAGGAAGGCAGATACAAAGTAAAAAGAATGGATAAAGAGTATGGCAAAGTAACCTTTGATGGCAACCAAGTAAAAATTAAGTCTGAAAAGGGTACTTATAAGCTCGAAAGCAACACCGATTCTTATGCCTATGGAGTATTAGTCATTGACGAAATTCCAGCTGAACATCGCATGATCATTATTGCTGAATTGTTGAAAGGTAAACGATGATCGTATAAAATAGGGGGTTCATCGAAACGTTCATTGAGCCTACTAACTTTTCATCTATCTTTGAAAAAAAATTAACCCTGAATACTTTTTTAACGAACTAAAAAACGACTAAAATATGAAATTGTATTACGCCAATGGTAGTGGTTTGGGACATCTTACTCGGACTCTAGCGGTGATACATACGCTTCATCTAAATCATGAACCGATGTTGCTTCTTACCGCATCGGATCACGCAGAAAAAATACCCCTACCTGCAAATGTAGAATTAATAAACATTCCATCACATTTTGCCCAAAACCTGGGTGCTTACCAAAACTGGCTTTGCGAGTTAATAGAATATCACCAGGTAAATGAGGTATATTTAGATGCTTTTCCTTGCGGAATTATAGGCGAGTGGAACAATTTTCCTGATTATCTACAGGTTGATTTTTATTATGTAGGACGCATTCTAAATTGGCAAAATTACGAACAAATCGGTATTCAACGCCCACCTAAGTTTAAAGCAGCCTACATGACTGAAAATGTAGATCCTAAACATAAACGTTTCGTACAAATACATTCACAAGAATTACTCACATTAGACCTGGAGTACCCTCCTCCTACGCTTACTCAAAAAGAAAAATTGATTGTAGACACCCTCTACGATACTGTAGACAAACCTATTTGGTTAATTGTGCACTCTGAGCCTCAAGAAGAGGTAAAACAGCTTTGTGCTTATGCCATTGAAATTAGTCAGATTGAAGGGGTTGATCCATTTTTCGTAATCGTGAGCCAAACCAAACCATTCAAGTCTATTACCAACAACATATTATGGCTTAATTTATATCCTGCTTATCCATTGTTCGAAAAAGCGCACCGTATATTTTCAGCTTGTGGTTTTAACATGATGCAACAAACCGAAACTTTTAAATACAAGCATATGTTTTTGCCTTTTAAGCGACGTTACGATAACCAATTTTTAAGAGCCAAAAAACGTAATTTCGAGCAAAAGAAACGCAAGAGCATCGATGCAGCATAACTTGCTGGTAGTTAGGTTTTGTAGTTTTAATCCTAGCAGTGGAAATACCACCGAAGCTAATTTTTTAGTGTTAAATAATTTCATAAATTTGAGTAACACCTATTTATTTAAAGGTGGGGGAATTTATTTACACTCAAAATTCAAATCAGCAACTACAAACAAATTACTTAGCAAATGAAAAAGATCACTCTACTCTTGTGTTTGTTATGCCTGATGGTGCTTTCCACCCAGGTAAAAGCCCAACAATGTGCTAAACTGGACAGCCTGCGACGTATACTCAGATTGACCAAAGATATCAAAGTACATATCAATACCCTGAATCTTATGGCCGCTGAATATGCCAAAGAGGATCCTGAAGGAGCTGCTTTAAACCTTGCACGCCGAGCATTGAATCAAGCAAAGAAATACAAACACGAGGAGGGAGTAGCTGATGCTTTGATCAATATTGGCCTCATTGACTATAAAGCACTGACTGAGTACGAAGAAGCCATCAAAGATTTTAAAGATGCCTTGGCCATCTACGAAAAAATCAAAAACAAGGAAAAAATTGCCAATACTCAGGAAATTATCGGAAAGTTTTATTTCGATTTATTCTATTTGCGTACCGATAATACCAATTATAAAAGTTCGCTGGAATATTACCAAAAAGCGCTCAAGTCTCGCGAAGAGTTAGGTCAGAAAAAACAAATGGCCAAAATTTATGAAGTAATGAGCGAATTACATGGCCACCTTAATCAGGATGATAAAGCCATTGACGCTTTGGAGAAAGCGTTGACTATTTTAGAAGATTTAGGAGAAAACAAAACCAATAATACCCGCCTCATTGCCAAATACAAATCAAAGTACGAAAAAATACAAAAGCTGAACCGCCTCAAGAATATTTATCTATACATAGGTATCGGGTTGCTTGTAGCTTTAGTAATAGTGTCGCTACTAACTGCTACTGGACACAAGAGGTCTGCTGATACCCTCAAAGAACAGAACGATCAAATAGCAAAACAAAAGAAAGAAATTGAAGACAAGGCGCGCACCATTGCTCAGCAAAAGGATTTGGTAGAAAACGCCAAAGAAGAAATAGAGTCTTTTAGTTTAGTTCCTTCGTATGTGTTCAACGAAATTAGAGAAAATGGACGCTATGAGCCTCGCCAATATGAAAAAGTGTCTATCTTATTTGCTGATTTAGAAGACTTTACCAATGTGTCGCAAGGTATGGGGTCCGACAAACTAGTAGAAGAACTCAATGTTACTTTTAATAAATTTGATGCTATCACAGGCAATCATAATCTTATTAAAATCAAAACGATTGGAGACTCTTATATGGCCGCAGGAGGTATTCCTGAAAAAAATAATCGTAATCCGGTAGATGCCATTTTAGCGGCGTTAGAAATGACTCGCTTTATCAATGAAAAACGTGCTGAGAAAGAAGCGGCAGGAGAACCTTACTGGAGAGTAAGAATTGGTATCAATACGGGTTATGTTACTGCTGGTGTAGTAGGTGACAAACGTTTTGCCTATGATGTGTGGGGAGAAACTGTGAATACTGCTAAACTAATCGAGATTAAGAGTGAATCGGGACAAGTGGCTGTTTCTCAACAAACTTATAACCTGGTAAAGGATTTGTTTGACTTTCAAAGTGGTGGAGAAGTAGAAATGAAACATAAAGAAGCCATAGAAAAATATGTGGTGGTAGGCATCAAGGCGGAGTTATCGCTTGGTGGAGATGGTATAGAGCCTAACGAGACTTTTCGTGGTAAAGTAGGCGATATGGAGTTTGCTTAGAAGTAACAAACAATCACTGAATATAATTAATAAAACCCTGTTTGGAAATGGATACACCAAACAGGGTTTTTCTTTTTGATCTTGTAAAAATAATAGCAGCACGCTTGTAGCATAGTATAATCACTATGCTACAAATCGTCACTACTTCTTCATAAAGTATGGTTTTTCAATGGTATATGGTTTTGCAATCCCATTATGTATATAATGGTAGTTTTCATTCAATGGTTATATGTATCACAAAGTACTATATATTTTCTTTAAGCTGCAAGTTTTTCAAGAAAAATTTCTCCATTAAGGCCGTATATTCTCCAACCTCTCCCCTTCTACCCTCTAAAATTCGTTATATTTGCTTTACTACGCCTAACCAAAAACGAACACATGAATCAATCGCTCAATCCAAAGCTGGATGCTTTTTACCAGAAAGTATCAGGCATTACTGAACAAATACACTCAGAACCTCCAAGTATTGAAATGCTCAAAAGCATAGCAATGGAAGTTGGCTTATCTGAACCTGAATGGCAGACACTTGAGCAAAAATTAGAAAGTCATTATAAGAATGGGCGATTACTTCTGGAGCAAAGCAAATGGCGCCTAGCCATCGAGGAGTTTGAACAGGCATTAAAGATAAGCCCCGATCATATAGATACTACGTTCGGTTTGGCAATTGCTTACTACTCTTTATATCAAGAAGATGACAATGATAGTTTCAAGGACAAAGCTATAGAGTACGCACGTACACGCCTCAAATACGAGCCTGACCATGACCCTTCCCTGAAAATGGTGAGTGAGTTAAACAAAAACCCAATTGATTTTGTCGATACGCCTCCTCCTCTTACAGATCCTCCTCCTTTTAATCCTGCATTAGAACAATTTGGAACATTTATCTCGACAAATCAACGGGCGGTCATGATTACCATTGTTTCTACATTAGCTATATGGATTGTGTTCTTTGCCATTATATTTAGCCGCCCCAACCCCAAAGTCGTCTTGGAAACTAAGACCAAAAATCTAGATAAAACCAAATTACGCGACCCAATTGAATTACCTATTTCTCTTACTGATAGTACTCGCTTAGCTGGTATCAAATTGGCCACCCTTGACTTATCAAAAGCCGATTATGACAAAAAATCAATGGTTTATGAACTAGCTGGCATGTTTCAAATCACCGGTAAAAAAGCAATCAAAGATTTGAAGTTAAAATTTAATTTTATCGGACATCAGAATCAAATCTTACACACGGAGCACTTTCATGATGATAGTGGTCAACTTAGAATCCCAGGTGACTTCATTTCATTTTACCTTTTGGCATCTGACGATCATCACGGCACAGATGAGTTTAAGAAAATTCAGATTTCCATAGATAGCTTACAAACGAAAATAGTCCCACAAGGCACTTTTTTCAAACTTATTCCTTTTACCTGGGCTACCCCTCCTCCTAAAGGTGTAAAACTTGAACTAAGGCAACGCCAATCGCACTTGCAAATTTTTGATTTTGACAATCAAATTACTCATACTGCCCTCATTGAATTTTCTAATAAGGGACGTTTACCAATCCGAGGTTTAAATTTCACCATACGCTGGATAAACAATAATGGTGAAGTAATAGACAAAGAAAAAACGTTTTTAACCAGACTTGAAGTCTATTCATTGGTTTATCCTAAACAGCACATTACCCATAGTATCATCAAAAAACTGAAAAATGTAAAAGGCACTGATTTTAAAGAATATCAAGTCCATATTACGAAAGTAGAAGTTTCAGAAGAGTCCCTGTAAAACCTAGTGTTTATGTAGGCAGTATATATAAGTAGGTACACACTACTTGTAGCCTAAATTTATTATATTTGTTATAGTACTGCTTTAGTAAAATTGAAACACAAAAAATACCTAAACATCAACTCATTATGGACAACAATCAAGACCGACACCTGGAGGCTTTTTATAAAAAATTATTAGAACTTAAAGACAAGGAAGCTCAAAAAGCACTCACTCAGGAAGAGCTCAAAAACATCGCGCTTGAATTGGGCTTTTCGGAAGATGAGTGGCATTTGGTAGAAGAAAAAGTAGATGGTCATTTGAAAAATGGCCAAACATTTCTCGAGTATAAAAACTGGCGTGATGCCATCAAAGAGTTTGAACAAGCTACCCAATTAAGCCCCAATAACCTGGCCGCCACTTATGGCCAAGCCATTGCTTTTTATTCTTTGTACAAAGAAGATAAGCAAAATGTATTTCGAGAAAAAGCCATACAGTATGCCCGCATACGTTTAAAAAACGAACCTGGCCACGAACCGTCAATTCGTATGATTAGCGAATTGCAAAAACAACCCAAAGTTACCAATACATTCAATGCTCCCAATCCTGCTCCTCAATTTCAAACTCCCCTTAAAACGCCTCCTCCAGCTATCACGCCACGCAAAAGTAGTGCTTCGTTGGTAGTAGTAGCGGCACTAGTGGGCGTTATGATGGTGGGCTTGATTGCTTTTTTTAATGCAAAAAGCAGTTCAGAGCGCGAACAAATAGAGGATAATTATCGTCCTACCACCACAACTGATTCTTGGAAAGAAGAAAACTCAACACCCAATGCTGTCAATGCCCCCCAAAACGTAACTCCTATTACTAAAAGGAAGCATCAATTCCCTACCAAATTTATAGAAAATAAATACTCTGAAGGCTTAAAATTAGTATCCATTGATCAATCGAAGTCTGGATCATCCAGAAGAATGTACTATCGTTTGGCAGGCGCATTTCAAGTAACGGGTAAACAAGCGATTAAAGGATTAACCCTTAAAGTAGATTTTATTGATTATAACAATAAAGTAGCAGCAGCAGAGTTTGTTCCTATCTTTAAGCGTTATAACAAATCTCTGGCTATTCCTGGAGACTATATTCACTTCAAAACCTACAAGTCTAAGCCCAACTACTCTCCTGATGATTTTAAAGAAATCAGGATTTCGGTACACACCATCCAACGCAGCCCAGTACCTTATAACCTTACCAAAAAAGTGATCCCTACCAATTGGGCATTTGATCCAGCTACAGGTATAAAACTGGAGCTTCAAGAACGTACACAAGAACTGAAAAACTTTTCTCGAAGCTGTTCACATAGGGTCACGGTCAATTTTATCAACAAGGGTAGTGTACCTCTAAAAGAACTAAAAGTTGAAATACAGTGGCTAGATCATAGCAATAATGTGCTCAAAAGCCAAATCAGAACGCTGATGTATAAAAGCAGTGGTATGGTCATTCGTCCTGGTCAAAACATTATTCATCACTTTTTGGGATACCTGAAGGATGTCAATGCCTCACAACTAAAAGGGTATAAAATCAACATCATAGATGTAGAAGAAGCGCTGAATTAAGACTTTTTATAAGAAGCCCAACTTGGCGTAAAGAATTTCACCTGTCAAGTTGGGTTTTATAACCACTCTCCCACCCTTTATTCTCAGAAAGTTTTCACAAGTTTATGTATAAAAGGTTATCAATTCTCTTACTCTTCCTGATCAACTTTGCTGCTATTGCCCAAACCAACATCGCTCAACAAGATCCTATGACAAAGCTGTCGTTTTTGGTGGGTAATAAATGGATCATCAAAGACAAACTGCAGCAATCCAGTAACAATAGTAATGTAGGGGAAATTGTATTTGAATGGGCTTTAGACAAACGCCTCATTAATTTTACAAAGTATTATTATCTCAGTGCCAAACAATTACGCCCTGGAACTCAGGGCACGCTAGCGCTTAATCCTTTTTCGGAAAAAATAAGACACTTTACCTTTAGTGATGATGGCCAAACTACCGAGGGAATAGTCACTCAAGCCACCCAATCAGGAATTACCTTAGCGTATGATAAATTTTTGCCTGATGGGCAAAAGATGAAAGTAAAGGAGGTATATCAGCTCAAAACAAAAGATCAAATAGAAGTCACCGTGCTTAACTGGGATGGTAGTGGCTGGCAAGCCGCAAATACTTTGATTTGGACACGTAATAAAAGTAAAGTAGCCTACCAACCTTCCCGAAAGACTACTCCCTCTACTGGAAAAACTTATCGTTTTAAATCTCAAGAATGGAATGTACCAGTAGAATTTATCTCAAACCCTAAATCAACAGGGTTAAAATTTACTGCTTATACCTCAGAAGTTAATGTATACCGCAATTCCTACATGTATAGTGTTACTGGAAATCTCAAAGTAGATAAACTCATCATTTCTTCTTTAGAACTCAAAGTTGAACTACTAGACAAAGAAGGGAAAGTACGGTTTACTGAAAAAGATTACGCGATTAGTTCATTGATGTCTCCCCAATATCGGTCTGGTGATGAAATTCCCCTAAAAATCCTTAAGAGTATTAAAAACCAGCCATTAGTCAGAATTGCTAAAGCCAGGATAATAGTCAAAGCTATTAAAAAAATTACAGCTCCTACCCAGTTTTCGCCTTCCAAAAAGCTTACTATTACTTGGCGTAATGGCAAGCCCAATAATATTGATTTGGCATTTAGTGAACGCCTGAGTAATATTTCTAACGCTTATAAACCAGGCTTTTATAGTCAAAAGCTGGTGCTTGAGGTGAAAAATACTGGCAACTTGGCACTCAGCACTATTACAGTAACTCTTGAATGGCTAAATGATCAAAATAAGGTAGTCTTTAGCCAAAAAAGACACGTAAGTACAATTATCAACCCATCTGTTTTGCCTGATAAAACACATATGGATAAAATGACCAATCGCATTCCTAAAAACAAGGTAACCAATCCAGCTCGCTACCGGATAGTGATAGAAGAGGTAAGTATTGCGAATTAAACGATATAATACCTAAGCATTTAAATTATGGACAACTCTAACAAAATCATCGAAGAATACATCAGTAAATTGTTTGAGGTGCAGAGAGCACGGGAAAATCAGCCTCTCACCGAGCAAGAACTCAAGGAAATAGCACTGGATGCAGGTATGACCGAAGAAGATTGGCAAGCTGCTCAAGAGGTCTATCAAGATCATATAGAAAGGGCCGAAGGTTTTTTGAAATATAAAAACTGGTCAGATGCTATAAAGGAGTACAAGCAAGCCCTTCGAATTAAACCCAATGATACCCAAGCCCTGGCGAGTATTGCCTATGCTTATAAAATGCGCTGGCAAGATCAATCAAAAGCAGAAGATAGAGACCATGCCTTGGTATTTGCTCGTCAATGTCTTCAGGCATCTCCACAAAACTCACAAGCGTTGATCATCGTCAGTGAACTTTCGAAAGAGCAAGTCAGTGCCACATCTCCTCAAGCCTCAAATGCTACTAAGCGTACAATGTTAGTGGTAGTGGCAGCAGGCATTATATTGTTAATAGCAGCCATTATGTTTTTACAAGTTGCAAGCCCAGATGTAGATCAGGAAAACTATTCTGAAAATGAGGTTTATCATCCTAATTTAAGCCAAGAACCTACTGTAAACACCTCAGAGAATCTACCAAAAGGCTTGCAGGTTGCACCTTCGGGGGCCACCAATCTCACCATTGAAGAACTTTCCTCTGAGTTTAAAAAGTTATTTGGAAATCGTACCTCACACCATGCTACTTGCAATTTCCAAAATACCGGGAATACAGCCATTCGCAGGTTAAAAATAGAGGTTACTTGGTTTAATAATCAAGGTATTCGTATTATTCAAAGAGATTTTAATGTAGTGCCCGAAAATGGAGAACCTATCAAAGCTGGGCAAACCAAAGAATACCTGATTAAACAAAGTTTTCCTCAGGGAAAAACTCAGGAAAACTTCCGTTATTACTTAATTAAAATTAGAAAAATTCAATGAATCACTCAGTCAAGTGTCCTGATTGCCAATCTGAAAAAATTGCTATTCATGGATACGAAAGGTTAACGCTATTATGCGTCTCTTGTGCATTGGTATTTACTCCAGAATTGGCTATTGTAAAACCTGATACTGAAGGAAATCTTAGACGTTTGATGTTTATGACAAAGCAAATAAGCCCTTCTGCTACCTTGGCACTTTACCGAGACTTAACTGGTAGAAGCAAAACAGAAGCTAAAAAATTTGTTGAAGGAATCACCTTTGAAAGCATTAAAATTACCAAAGCATAAATGTCTATGAACTATCAGATCAAATGTCCCGATTGCCAATCTGACAAACTCACGCTCCACGGATTTGGTTATGAATCCTCTAATGTTAACCCGCTCTTGTGCATGAATTGTGGTTTGGTTATCCGCCCTGAAAAGGCAATTGTGCAACAAGATGGCCCAGACAATTTAAAAAGACTCATCTATATGATGCATCAGTTTAGTAAGACCAAGGCCTATTATTTGTTTGAGCAGCTGACTTACAAGAGCAAACGAGAAGCAAAAGCTTATATTGCCAACATCAGTTTTGAGGATATTAAGGTAGGTAATCGTTAACGAAAAAAGCGTTTGAGTTACCTTCAAACGCTTCTATTTATAACTATTATTTGAAATTGTCTATTGATTCATAATCATTTGCTTTCTACGCTCAAACTCCTCAAAAGTGATCACGCCGTCTTGAAATAACTGGTCTAACTTTTTAATTTCGTCAGCTACATATACAGTATTTTGTATTCCATTAACCTGAGGACGTCCTTGGTAAGCGACTAAGTGAGGGTTGTAACGACGATCGAAATCTTCTTCTGACATTACTAAAAATCCTATAAAATCCACAAACGAAATAATACCAGTTACAAAAATTCCAATGAAAGTAATGGAGCCTAATATATACCCTACTCCCATACTATTTTGATTCAGATAAAAACGATGTGCCCCAAAAATCCCTAGAAACCAAGCCAATAGGGCAGCAGTCATTTTACTCTTCTTGTGTGGTGCTGTCATAATAAAATAATTCTTTAAGTTAAATTAAGGTTTTTCATTTGATTATATGTGTATTTACGAATCTTGCCATAGAATGTTATGCCCTGCTTCACAAATTTCTTACGGCAATTTATAGTTTGCTCAAAAGAGGTTTACCCATCATAGCCAATCCAAACAAACCAAATGCAAGTATTGCATATAAAAGTGCAAAAATAACAGTATAAGTCATTGCTTGTTGTTGCTGATTGCGTATAAAAAACCAGGCTGCCAGTGGTATGACTTGTAAAGCATGAAGCCCTATAAAGTGGGCGATTCTTAGATCACCTCCCAGGATGCTCCAGTTTAAGAGAGGTAATCCAGCACCTCCATCGGGTACTCCTACATTATGTGCTCCTCGCGAAACAATCACTCCCCCTTCGGCACTTGCCAAAAGAAAAATAATAAGTCCCAAACGAATTCCCCAAAGATAAGCTGGGTGCAAGCCAGTTTTTTGGGTAAAAAACAATCCTAATACCCAAATTATGAGTAAAGTATTGATTGCAATCATAGTACCCATGAAAGAAAATATACTGGCATTGAGTGGGCTGGAAATATTAAAATGGGAGGTAGTTCCCCGTGCTGCCTGCAAAGCAATGGCTCCTATCTCGGCCACCATACATACCATAATGCCAATGCTAATAATTCGGGTAACACGTGGAATTTGCGATAACTCTGACAATAACCACCCTATTGTCCATAAAAATATCCAAATGGATAAGGCAAATTTCATAGGCTTAATCCAAGGATTAATGCCCATAATCTTGCGACTATCAAACCAATAAGCAATGAAGAAAAGGGCAAATAGCATCAAAAAAAACTCACCTGTTTTGGTAAGCAGCCAGTTTCGTTGAGAAAGTTGGGTATAAAAGGTATGCATGGGTATATTGTCTAACTAAATTAAAACTATACCCTAATGTACTGGCTTTACCACCTTCAGGTGTGGCAAAACAAGATGGGCCCGATAATTATCCAGATGAAGTGTCAAAATTACAGGATAAAAAAAAGGCTACCTTTCAAAAGCAGCCTTTACATACAAGAAGTTCTAAAGAAATGATGTACAAACCCATCATTCCTTAGTTAGTCACACAAATAAAAAACGTTTTTTTAATCTATAGCGTATATTTGCTTTCCAAATTATTTTTAGTTTGATCAACCTCTTATACATTACATACACCTCAATCAAAAGCTTGTAGGGTAGTATCAAGAGATTTTATAACTTTGCGGAAGTTTTTTGAATAGAATTAATTAATAAAACATAGATTAATGAGTCTTCAATGTGGAATTGTAGGCCTGCCAAATGTTGGTAAGTCTACTTTATTCAATGCGTTATCAAGTGCCAAAGCTGAATCAGCAAACTATCCATTTTGTACCATTGAACCCAATGTAGGGGTAGTACAAGTGCCTGATAATCGTTTGCAAGTGCTTGAAAAACTGGTAAACCCACAACAAGTTTTACCAGCTGTTATAGAGTTTGTTGACATTGCCGGATTGGTAAAAGGTGCCAGCAAAGGAGAAGGTTTAGGCAATAAGTTTTTGGCTAACATTCGGGAAGTAGATGCAATTATTCATGTAGTACGTTGTTTTGAAGATGAAAACATCGTTCACGTTGACGGAACAGTAAATCCTGTCAATGATAAAGAGGTGATTGATATCGAGCTCCAAATGAAAGACCTCGAGAGTATCGAAAAACGCATCCAACGCCTACAAAAGGTCGCTAAAACAGGTGATGCTAAAGCAAAAAAAGGAATTGCCATTGCAGAAAAGATAAAAGAAGTTCTCGAGAGTGGGCAAAACGTGCGTAGCCTGGAACTCAACGAAGAAGAGCTTGAATCTATTCATGATTTACATTTGCTTACCATCAAACCTGTAATTTATGTGGCCAATGTAGACGAGGGCTCTGTAATCGAAGGTAACCAACACGTAGAAGCACTTCGTGAAGCTGTAAAAAATGAAAATGCTCAGGTACTCATCATTTCAGCAGCCATTGAAGCTGAGATTGCTACTTTAGAAACTGAAGAAGAAAAGAAGGAGTTTTTGGCGGAGTATGGATTAGAAGAATCAGGGCTGAATCGCTTGATTAGAGCTTCTTATGAACTGCTTAACCTTATTACATACTTTACTGCGGGCGAAAAAGAAGTACGTGCCTGGACCATCACTGACGGTTTTAAAGCACCACAAGCTGCGGGCGTTATTCACTCCGATTTTGAAAGAGGGTTTATCAAAGCAGAAGTTATCAAGCTTAACAATTACGAAGAGTTTGGTAGTGAATCGGCCTGTAGAGATGCAGGTAAAGTTTCGCAAGAAGGAAAAGAATACATCGTAGAAGATGGAGACATTATGCACTTCAAATTCAATGTATAATATTTTTAAAATAGTTCTTAAGGCAAAAAGCGACTCAATGATTCATTGAGTCGCTTTTTACTTTCAATATCTATTTAACTAACGCTTACTTCGATAAAGTGTTACCTTGACTATCAGTACGAACAAGTCCCATTACTTGATTATTGGCAAAAGTAAAAGTACCCAATAATAGATATCCTCCAGCACCGCCATCAATCGCTTGCACAAACCGGGCTGAATTCAAACCATCATTGTCTTTACCAACATCACCATATTCTTTTACCCACTCTACTCCAAAACTGGCGTCAAGTTTCATCAAAAACGCTTTTGAAGATGTTGCTGCTCCATTTACAAAGGTTCTGGTACCCGCCACAATAAATCCTCCATCAGCAGTGGGTTCAATCGCAACTCCCTCTTCCTCTCCATTGTTTTGTCCAGGCACCACAATATGCTCTTCCCTGACTCTTCCTACTTCCACATCTACCCTCACAATATAGACGTCTTTATCAGTATTGGCATTAGTGGTACCAACAATAATAAAATCTTCACCAAAAGCTTTAATCTGAGAAGCTTGTTGATTAAAAGAGTCAAATTTACCAAAAGGAATAGCAAATCGATAGAGACCATTTTCAGTAGCTCGTACCACTACCAAATCTGTAAAAGCCGAATTCGCATCCCCTCTTTTGATAGTACCTGAGAGCAGAAAGTCCATTCCTTTGGTTGTTTCTACCTCTATTACATTGGTGATTTCATCGGGGGCATTACTGATTCCTTCTGATCGTTCAAATACCACATTTCTTGCTTCATCTATTTTTATCAATTTCAAATCTGTACCTGTATTAGCTGTCGAACTACTGGTAATCCCTGACAGAAGGTATCCTCTACTATTGGCAAGTTGTGTAATAAAAAAACCTTGATCGTTTTGAGTAGTTGTTGCATACTGTTGGCTATTTACCAAAGCTCCCGTTCCGTCTATTTCCAGTAGCAAGAAATTGGTCGTGTCATTCTTCTTTCCCTCTCCTAATACCAAGAAATTACCATTGGCAATTTGAATGGCAGATCGGGCAACAGTAACACTTTCATCATTGGTAGAATCTACCCCATAAGTCTTAAACCACTCTACATTGCCATTTGCATCTGCTTTAGTTACGTAGGCTTTTTCGGTGGCTGTAAAAGACAAGGTAGAACCAATTAATAGAATACCTCCATCAGAGGTAGGTAAAAAGGCGTTGGCTGCTTCATCTCTCGCATCTCCAAAAAATTTCACATATTGGTTGGTATCATTGGGTTGAGGGTCCTGAAGTGAACATCCTGCAAAGATTAAAAGCACAAAAAAACTATATGCCAGTTTCATCATCTAGTATCGATTTAGTCCTGTGGTATAAAAGCTAGTATTTGATTTTTATTTAATATCTAGGGCATTTCTCGTTCCGAAAGTGAACGGCGCGTAAGCAGCAAAAAGACGATTGCTCCTACTACAAAGCCTCCTAGTATTAGTATTATTGGTGTTGTATGTTTAAAGCGAGTAAGCACCAGGGTGGTAAGTGCAAATGCCATCAGTAAAAACATGATAATTCCACCTTTGAGTAATAAATTCATGGTACGTCTTAAACGACAACCATGGCGATAAATGACATAAAACCCCGCAAATGCTGGTCCCAATAACAAAATCAACATAGAAGCAAAATAAGAAGGGTTTTGTAAAGCTCCTTTTGGATTACGAATCAGTCGCATCATGGTACTTCTAATTCTTGTGAAAACCCCTCTGGTGTTAACCTTTCCACCACCACCACCAACCGATGGTTTTGGTAATGGTTCTGCCATTTTTGAAGCCAAAACTTCCCATAGTTGGGCGTTTCCATTGTCAAAACCTAAAGCCCAAATTCCTACTCCTCCAATTTTTTTGCTAATTACCCAATCGTATTTCTTACTTAACGAAAGACTATCTTCATACCATATTTGATGGTAGCCATTGGCGTCTTTGTAAGGGTAAAACATTGACATACTTTCTGGATCTTCATACCCTTCTGCTTTGCCCAAAAATTTCTTAACTTGGGAGTAAGTCATGTATTTTTCAAATCCTAACGACTTGGCAGGTGGTTTTAGTGCATCAGTTTTCCACTCTGCGCCATAATAATTGATAGTTAACAACAATTTTTCAGCGGTTACTCCTGAAGCCAAATACTCATCTATTCCACGATCCAGGTCGTAATCCCACCAGTTGCTTCCCGATTTAACTACACTCAAAGGTCCAGCTTTACCGGTAGTTTGTCTGCCATAAAACTCCCCTGCTGATAAAATAAATAAATCAACGTATTTGTCTAATGCTCGTACATCATAAGCATCATTAAAATTGATAGGAGGTAATGAAACGGTCAACCAAGAGTTTTTGATGCTTTTTCTTAGTTGTGACGATAAATCCAAGATAAAATCAGTAAAAGCTTGTTTTTCACCGCTTCCTAAACCGTCAAACTCAATGTGTACTCCGTTTGCTTTACGCTCCTTGAGCAATGCAAGAATAATGGTAATAAAATTGGTACGGGCCGCAGGATTGTTCAAAAATGCCTTGTTGTTGTCAGCTCCGTTGTTATAAACACTCAGCAAAACTTTAGTCTTGCGTTTTTGTGCTTCATCAATCATTTTAGTGTCTTTCCACTCCTTGATGGGTTTAGGGTCGGTATAACTACCATTGGTAGGATCTAAGAAATAAGCGTGGAAAGCTACCGCAGAAAGCAAAGAAAAGTTGTAATTCTTGTAGGCATCTTGTAGCCAATAAGGATGCCATCCAAAAGTTTTGAGCTTTAGTTTATGCTTTTTATATCGGTAAAGGGGAAACCGCTTATCCTTTGGGTTGATCGTACTACTTTTAAGACTTGCTAAAAAACTTTTATCTGTAATGGCTCCTTGTTGCACTTCCCGGGAGGCATCGGTTTTCACAGATAAAAATCGCTTAGAAAATGCCATGGTATCTATAGCAGCACTTGAATCTTTCTTGGGAGCAGGAGCCTCACCTAATATATTGTTTTCTTCTCTCAAGAAATAGGTAGGATCATATGTTTTGCTATTCGGCACTGTATTGTCTCCTTTATTGCCTGAGCCAACTCCTGGTGTAATAGGTACGTTGCTATAAAGCCCTTTAGTCTCGTTCTTTTTGGGTTTAGCGTTTTGCAGGGCTTTCTTTATGCTATCTGCTTTTGCCTTTGCAGCCTTAGCCTTATTCTTTTCTTCAATGTCTTTTTCAATTTGGTTCTGAGCGAAAGAATAGCTTTGGCAAATGACTAAAACAAATAATATGGTTAGTAATTTCTTCAATGCCATCAAAATTTAATATTTTTGGTTCGAAAAGATTTTATTTTATAATCGGTAAAAATTGTTTTGATCTTCATCATTACAACGCCTTAATCAAAGACTTTATTTACAATAAACGAATTTTATTACATCATAGGTAATGAAATGGCTTGACCTTTGATCTTCGGCAAAAATAAATAAAACTGTCCATAGAGTAATAACAATCCGAATAAAAAAACATTAATTTGTGCTATGAAAAAATTTTTTCTATCCATGATTATGTTGTTTTTCCTGGCAAAAGTTACCTGGAGCCAAGATACAACTTCTAACCCACCTCCCCCACCACCTCCTTGTGCCAAAATATTGGAAGAGATGGCAGTAAGTTATCGTGGGATGACTCCAAGTCAAGTAGCCTACAAGCTTTTTGCCATAAAATACAAAAAGGACTGGATTTTGGTTGCTTTAGATGATGATCAAAACTTTTATACCTATAAAAAGACCCCTGATAGCGATGAATTTATTAGAAATCCTAAGTTATTTGATGATAATATTTGTAAGCTTATTTCAACTAACACCCTGGATATCAAGATAAAAGCTCGAACCGTGGCCAACTATGACCTGGTTTGTTATTATAAATTTAATAAATATGGGCGAAGGTTCTATAATTCTATGATTGCACTTGATGATCCAAGTGCAGCCAGAAGCTTTTGGGATACGCTCTTGGGCATTCTCGCTTTACCAATCAAGGGATTGGCGGCAATTACTGTAAAACCTATTAGTAAGTTGCTTACTCCCAAAAAAGATATTGCTATAAAACAGGTAGATCAGATTAAGAAACAAAAGGAAAGTATTGACAAAAAGATGAAGGCCTTAGAAGATAAAAAGAAAAAATTAGACGATTTACAGAAAAAACTAAAAAAATTAGAAGAAGAACAGGCAAAAAAGCTTCAACAAAAACAATAATCTCTGATAAATAATCTATATTATAATAGTATACTAAAATCAATCTCCTGAATAGCTAACCCTTTGAATGTATGAGTCAAATTAGACAACGAAATAAAGAGGTCTTACATCTTTCCATTTTTGGAATTTTCATTGGTGCAGCCCTTGCATTTTATAATATCGGCGCAATTTCTTTATTTCTACAAAAATTTGGTGCCAGCCAACTCCCCGAAATATTTATTATCTCAGGAATTTCAAGTATGGTATTATCTGCCATATTTATCTATTCCCAACCTTATTTTTCATTTTCAAGCCTTACAAACGGCTTTTTTATACTTATATCGTTTACCTTGCTTGCCATCTTTACGAGCATTTACCTTGATTTACATCCCAATGCAGTAAGGTTTTCACTCATATTTTTAGGCCCTCTCAACAGTTTGGCTTTATTAGTCTTTTGGGGTACGTTTGGTCGAGTATTTAATGTACAAGAAAGTAAAAGATTTGCAGGAAAAGTAAGTGCAGGGTTTTCTCTAGGGCAAATCATTGCCTTTTTTACTATTCCACAACTCCTTAGCCTTACTGGGCTTACTACGCCATTGCTAATTTTTCTAAGTGCTTTCTTTATTACGGTTGCCACAGCTTACTCTATTATAGGTATAGGTCGCTGGTATCGTTTTCTTACAGTACTAAATGATAGTGCTCAATTGATTCGTAGCACCAATAATGCGTTTAAACTACTCAGAAAACGCTTTGTAAACTACCTGATCATTTTTGCTATCTTATCTATTTGTGTTGCATTATTTTTAGAATATTGGTTTTTGTCAGTTGTTGAAACTGTCTATATCCGTCCCAACGACTTGATCAATTTCCTATCGCTCTTTGGAGGAGTAATGGTTTCTGTATCGCTTATCATTAGCTGGTACGTATATCGTTTTGTCGTAAACCGTTATGGATTAGAAAAAAGCTTACGTTTACAACCTATTCTATTAATCGTTTTCATCTTTTTTACCCTCATTGTCGCTTATACTCTTGGCCATACCTTAGATGCAAAACGATTTGTTTTCTTTTTCTTCCTGTTAATTGCTACCAAATTTATCCACGATGTTTTGCGTAATGCCATTGTATCGCCTATATATCGTTTGTATTTATTGCCAATAGATGTTCGTTTAAGATTTGATACCCAAGCCAAATTAGAGGGTTTTGCTCAAGAGTTAGGCTTTTTATTAGGAGGTGTAGCATTGTATGTTTTGGCTGTTTATACCAGTATCACAGCTATTGAGAATATCTATATTGCCTTAGGTTTACTGGTACTATTAATTATAGTCATAAGGGCAATGCATAGTGAATATCAACGTATTATCCAGAAAAAACTGGGAGAAGAAGAGATTAGCCAGGCAGATGGTTTTATCACAATGCCTGAGTACATCATTCAAGAAATTGATCAACGCAATGCAGCTCAGATACCTACCTTTTTGAATATATTGAATACACTGGATCCTATTTCTTATAAGCAAGCCATTCTTAAACTACTTACCTCAGAAGATGCCCGTATTCAAAAAGTAGCTTTGATTGAGGCTGCTAAGTTTTGTATACTGGATTCTTTGCCTATTCTTGAACAAATTATGGAGTTGAAATACTTTTCAGTTTTGGAAAATGCACAACTCATTCGTCAAACCCATGATCGTCTTGAAGGTGCAAAGTTTCGCTTGGTAAAGATCAAATACATCGAACAACTTACTCAGTCTAAATTATTCCTGGAACGTGTTTTTGGAGCTATCCTATGTAATTATGCCGATGATAGCATCAAAACACGCCTATTAAATAAGCTTTTCCGTGACCCAGTGGCGCTGGTAAGGTACTATGCAGTAGCAGCCTCGGCCAATACCAACAATAACTTGCTACATAACTTTATGATTGAGAAGCTGCGTGAACCGCAGTATAGCAATGCTGCCTTTGCTGCTATTGTAGCAACTGGAGAAAACATATTTCAAGCTCTTGACTCCGCTTTTTATGCTACTGGTCAAAAAGAAATTGTACAATTAAGAATTGTGCAAGCATATGGCTGGATTGATAGCCCTAAAGCAGTAGACTTATTGCTTTCTAAGATCAATTACCCCAACCAAAACATTGGTTCTATGGCCCTGGAAATGTTGGGTAAAAGTGGGTATACCTTAGAAGGTAATAAAGCTGTACCAGTAAGAGTAGAATTAGAGGAGGTATGTGCAGTAATTATCTGGAATATGGTGGCTTCAGGCGTATTAAACGCTTCTAGCTGTTCTGATATTTTAAAAGATGCCCTACTTTCTGAAATTGAATACAATTATGAAAAGATTTATAGCCTTCTTTCGCTTTTGTATGACACCAACAAGGTAGCGCTTATCAAAGTCAACCTACAAAGTGGTGATCCAGAAAAAGCAGAATTTGCCTTTGGACTGTTAGATATGACCCTTGAGGATGATATGAAGCCTATGATTCTTCCCATCTTAAGTGTAAGTGATTTTGAAGAAAAAATCTTTCGGACCCGTTACGTCTTGCCTACTACCGATGATATGGACAAAAAAGATGTGCTTCTTCATCTGGTACAAAGAGACTATAAGTGGGTAAACCGTTGGACTAAAGCTTGTGCTATTCGTGAATTGCTTCAAGAAGGAAGCAGCGAAAACGTAGAGCTGTTAGTATCTAATATTGTAAACCCTGATATCATCTTAAGTGAGATTGCTTGTGAAGCATTATTCAAATTAGACAAAGAAGATTTTGAAGTGTATGCCGAAAGATTCCACTTCAAAAATCAATATGCTACACTTAAAGAGGCCGCCTCTAAAGTATTGAACGGGAATCGTAATGATTCTCAGGATACCGATGTAATGGTATCTGAGCCAGGCTCGGAAGATCAAGCTCCTCACATGAAATTTGATATCATTACTTTCTTTACTAAAATCAACGAATTGCAACACATCCCAGGTTTGGTGCTCTCTGAGATAGCTAAAATAGCTACATTACAAGAATTCGATGCCCAAAAAGTAATCATGATCTATGATAACATAGAAGATATGGACTTTTATGTCATTTACGCCGGGGAAGTAATTTTGCGAAATAAGGAAAAAGGAGAACTCGCCAGGTTTGGAACTAATGAAATGGTTCATAATTGGTACTTTATCAACGAAACTATCAGCGATGTTGAGTTGGTAACCGAAACTCCTACGTCAGTATATAAAATTCCAAAGGATCGTTTTAATGAATTGCAGTCTTTCCACGATGAAATTCCTAATTCTATTTTAGATTATACCAAAACTATAGTAAGTTAAAGATAAAATTACCAACCATTGGCTTGCTAGTGATTTGAAGAAATCAAATGAACGAACTGTAAACACAACCTAATCGCGTAAAAACCGGAAGTTATGAGCACAACTATTCATCTTGTGATGGGCGATATTGTATCTGATGATGATAAATGGCAAAAAGCTTTTAAAAATTACCTGTCGTATGCCCTTAACGAACAGCAAAACATCAATGTAGAATGGAAAGGTGTAGCAGACCTACTGGAAAATATTCAGCCTAGTAGTATTCCAGTATTCATTCTGAATGTATATTGGAATCAAGGTCTTCAAAACCAAGAGTGGTTAGCTTCTAGCGCCAAATTATGGGAGTGGTCAGTAGATAATCCCCAAGCATATTTTCATAAAATACTGAGAGAACCTCTCAATGTAAGCAATGTTCCAGATAATTCGGAGAATGCTCGCAAGTTTGATCTATGTGTATACGACCCAAAATCTGGAGAGCTTATTCCAGAAGAAACTTTATTATCTGAAAAAATTAATCTCTTCTTACCTAAAGTATTTTTACTCACCCGAGAAATTGCCACCCAAACCAGAACTTTTTATCAAGAACAATCTCTACCACAAGCACAGGCACCCACCGAAAAACCTGTGGCTAAAAACGTGGTATTTTTGGCTCAAGTAAGTCCACAGTCTGCTCGCTTACGTGAAAAGCTAAAACAGGAGCTGGTTAGTAGGGGATTTCAAGTACTACCAACGGTCAATTACACTTTCCAAGACGAAGCTGAGCTTGTTCAAGCTATTCGCCAGGACTTAAAAAAATCTAACTTAATTATCCATTTATTTGGAGAAGAGATAGATAATCGTCAGGACGGCGTGAATAGTACTATTGAGGCTATTCAGAACAGAGTTACTGCAAAATATTTTTTAGAGCTTTTGGAAGACGACCAAAAGATCGTAAAACGTATGATTTGGATTGCAGAGATTTCTCGAGTTAAAAATGAGCAATACAAACGCTTTATAACAAATCTAAAGATTGAGCGTGACCTGCACTTTGGAGGAGATATTTACCAAAGTACTGTTGAGGAGTTTAAGGATATTATATTGGGTAAACTCAAAATAGTAAAGCCTAAAAAGAAGATTAAAATAGATCTCACAAAAGATATTATCCTTGAGCAGATTTATGTCATCAATGATGTTGGTACTGAAGAAGATTTGTGCCTTGTCAAGGACTTTTTAGCAGAACGAGATTATCGCGCTGTATATTTAGAAAATCCTGGTAGTCAGAGAGAAGCACAGGCCCAACACGAAGCTTTTCTTTTTCGAAGCAATGGTGTTATTATTATTCATAACGAACATAATATTCATTGGGTAAGAGCCAAAATCAACAGCATCTTTAAAGTGAAAAGCAAAGGGCGTAAGGAAGATTATGCTTTCAAACTTGTTTTATCCCGTACTCTCTCTCAGTTACCAAACGAGCCCATCTATAACGATGTGCAGTTGGTTCACCCTGAGAATATAGGAGACCTCACTTTTTTCGGAGATAGGGTATTAGAAAAGGCTGAATAACCAAGTTATCCAGCCTTCCTAATACCTTTATTTCAATAAAATCTTATCCTTATCCAGCACTGTCATCCATCATTTTATCAAACCATAGGCTTGATATATAATATTTCACGTAGAAATCCCCGCCATAATTACAACGAGTACGCATTTCAAGGTTATACTTGTAAGTATCCCCTGTCCATCTCAGTTGGATTTTATTACATTTCACCCCATAATACGCCTGTGTAATCTTGATTTTGTTTTTCGATTTCCCAAAAGTACTTAAGGCAAAAGCGTGAATTACTGAATACTTACCTGTTTTCTTCTTTCCAACTCCAGCCGCTACCTCAAGAATATGGCAGCCATTCATTTCAGTAAGTACAGGATGCCATTTACCGTCAGCAAGCACTTCTCCTTGATGAAAGGTACCTACTCGGCCGATCATCCCTACTGTTCCATCAACTTCCAACTCATACTCTGGGTCATTATTGTTAATTCCTACACGCCCATCGTTTTTGAGTGAGACAATACTTTCACCACGGTTGTTATTAATATCCAGGTTAGCAGTGCCACTATCAATCTCTATACTCCAGGCAGGACTTTTATCTTCAATACTCTTAAAGAAGCTCATCAACTTTTTTGAGCTCCCTATCGGGGAAAGTGTAAGTCCATCATCCAGGTTTTTTGACAAACCATCGTCTACTTTATTGATCATTGAGTCGATCAAATCATTAAAATGCCGCTCTGATGGCATTTGCCCCTTGCGAAAGAAGCTTTTAAGAGTATCTCTGTTTTGTAGTGACATCGTGCTTCAGGTTTTATTCTTGTATAATAAAATCACTACCCAACTCAAGGTCATCAATACCTGCTTGTGAAGGCGTAATTTCATCTCTTTCATTTAATATAGTAATCTGGTGATCTTCAGAAGGAATAAGAACAGACCAGGGTTTAGTTGCTTTTAGGAACGACTTTTCATCACCTTCGCGAGCCGTATCCAATAATACAAATTTACCAAGAAAATCTTGTGCCACTTGTATCATTGAGAATTTAGTAATGAAATCTACATAAGGTAATGTACGCATAAAACTCAATACATCAGAAATGTTGATCTTTCCTCCCAATTCTACGGTCTCTTGGCTCGAAAGCATTCCTCCAATCAAGTATTTGTTCAGCTCTTCATTGAGTTTTTGTATGTAGAATCCATAATTGTAGCCTTCTGCAAGTTTCACCTCACAAATAATCTTTACTCGTTCGTAAGCTGGGTTACGAATCTCTAATTGAGTAAATGGTGAAGTATATTTTTGTAAGTAAGACTTAATATCATACAATAGTTCACTACTTGCTTTTGGCTCTAATGTATCCTTTGCTTTTGTTTCAGGTACCACTACCAACAATACACTGCCTGGTGCATCAGTATTTTTACTAGACATATTAGGCAAACAAGTGGCCTTGTATACCGATGGAAACTTTTCCAGAATCAATCGCTCATAATCCCAGGCAGAAATAGCTCTTTGCTTATGATTAAGCCGCTCGCTTACCCTGGTATAAAACTTCTCCTCTTTCTCTTGAGTTTGCCCTCCAAACGATTCTAATGGCTGATTAATGTCCTGTATACCACGAATACTACCATAAGGTCTATCTACCGTAAAAGCCGGTAAAGGTTTCTCCAAATGCTTACCCATCTCTTGGTTGTCTACCAAGGTAGCAGTAGTTACCTGGGTCGAGATATTTCGCATTCTGGATACAGTTTCAATATTTTTAATTACTGATATTCTCAACCAGAATAAGTCTCCGTCTAAAATTGTATTACCTCGTTGAATCCCATAAGGTAATTCAATCAAAATAATACCTGTATTGATAAATCCATTGGTTTCATCTTTCAATATTTTAGAAGGAGATAAAACCTGCCATTCGTCATTTACCAAATAGCTCCACTCAATTACCGGAGGCTCTTCTTCCGACGAAATCGTAAACCCTTCTGCCATATCAAACATTAAAGAAACTGTTTGAGGGGGATTTAAGTCAGTAAATCCAACCAAAAGGCTTCCTTCAAAGTTGAACTCTGGTAATAATGGCGTAATTTGCTTAGAACTATCCGGATATACCAGCTTATCGCCGAATGGATAGATATGATAAAACTGTCCACGGCTACTATCTTCGTTCTTTTGAGAACGCTCATGAAGCGTAATTGCCGAAGAAGAAGTATAACTAAGTGTAAGTCTCTCGGTTTGTGGAGCAAAGGGTATATTAGGCATTTTTACAGGTTTGGTTTGGGTAATTCCTTTCTTAAGGTTACCCACAATGCCTCCTCCCGCATTTTGCATCGCAATATCTGATACTACTGCTGGATATACTCTATGTCCAAAAGCCTCTGAAGGATTCGTTAGTTCTATCTTAATGAATCCACGACTAGTAGTATTGTTATAATCTAAATCTTCATTGATGTCCTTATAATTTGGTGGAAGTTTAATCAATGAGATGTCAATATTGTCTAGGTTAGTTGCCTCAGCTAGTCTCCCTTGAGGTTGGGGTTCGTTTGGCCTTGGTCCTTCTTCTTCAGTACGAAACAATTTAAACATTTGTCGTTTACCTTGCTCTTCAGGGTACCAACGACCATTATTTAAAATAGATAGTTTGGTTTCAAAAACATTGTTATCAATGTCTAAACCATAATTTTCATAATAGCTATGAAAACCAGATCTATCTTCTGGAAGGTTAAACCACTCAAAGTTGATTTGTAAATTATCTAATGGCTTTTGGAAAATCTCACTCTTACCAATAATGAGGTATGAACCTTTGCTTGGCTGTGCGCCAAAGGGATAAAAGGGATTTGCAGCACTTAATTCACCATCTTGATTGTACAAAAGCAAGTCTTTTACCTCACTTACAGTAGTTTCTATGTTGATTTGATCAAGTTCAAGCGCATCAAGCAATGAGTAACCATAAATGTATGAGTTACCATTCAAGACTACCTTTACCAATGGCAAATCGGCTTTAAAATTCCCTACGTGTAGTTCATTGTCATAATTTACCCAAGCAGGCTCTGAAGGTTCCAGGTCAAAGCGTAAGATTAGTTGAGCTTTTTCCTGATTCCGGGTTACTACATACTTAGATACTTGATGCCAGCTTTCTTCTCCTGTTACATAAATGAGAAATGCATCAATAAAACTTTTAATGAATACTTCTTCTTCGGTATCTTCGGTAGAGTAACTGATATCGGCCAGGTAGCGATTTAAACTGTTGTAAGAGTCTTTATTAAACTCAAACACAATACTGATTTCGCGCTTTCCTTCACTTAATAAAAAGCTCGGAGAAGCAATCACAAAACCCACCTCAGCATCACGCATCGTTTTTTCGTACACACTTTTGTACATTTGGCTCTCACCAAAGGTTGGGTAGCTTTTCTGAATCAGGGTTTCTGGTGACGGTGTTACTTCGTCTAAGGGTATATCAGAAGATAATATATTGGTAATTAGCTTCTTAGGAATACCTCTAATATTTAAAAACCTTTTATCAATGAAGATATTTTTGAGCGTATTTACCTTAGCACGATTGACTTGAATTGGGTCATCAATCTGATATAAAATACTCTCACCACTCTCATATTCTCCTGCTAATACAATTTCTCCTGATGATACATTACTAAAAGGAGCATTGTCATTAATATCAAAAGTAAGGAATAAATGATCCTTTATGGCGCCCTTCTTTTCCTGTTGTAATACTGTCTGGTAGTAAAAGTCTACATATTTCTTTGATAAACCATTTAATGTATCCTGAGCTACACCATACAGTTTAAGGAAAGAGATCAACAAGGCAATCTCTGGATAATGGGTATCGTTGGCAAAAGATTGTGTGATATAATCATCAGCTTTCTTCTTGAAATACATCAAGGTTTCATAAAAAGCCTGGAAAATACCGTCTAAACGATAAGTGAGCGATTGAACTTTCTCTTTAAGTGTTTCTCCTGTAAATACTGATTCAACTGAAAAATTCACTTCTTTATCAAGTTCCCAGAAAAAACTAAAATGATCGTATTGTAACCCCATTTTTTCATCAAGGGCTTCCTCATGACCTGCTAAGAAATCATACGCTTTTAGTTTTTGTAAAGCAGGAGCTAGTTTGGTAGAGATGGCATTAAAAATATCATCACGTACATTGATCTGAATATTGGCAAAGTTCTCAACCGCCTTTAGCTCCATCAACCAATGCTCAAATAAAGAAGCCAGGTAATGGATTTCTTCAAAACAAAGCTTTAGGTATTGTACTTTCTTTTGCTTACGCTTAAAATAATTGGCTTTATCTAAAATTTTACGAAAACGGTTTTCAGCACGTACTGGGTCTACTTGTTTGATCGTAGCCAATACAATAATCTCATCGTTCAAAAAGTCTGACCAATCACCATCAATACGATTGTTGGTATCATAAAAATTGATCAGTTTTGAGAAATTTGCCACAAACAAAAGCAAATCTTCTAAGGATCTTTCATCTAACTTTACGTAGTCAAAGTCTAATCCTTCAAACAGGCGTGAATCCTGACTGGTGCTATATCTACCGTTTTGTGTTGTATTATCCATTGCCAGTATTTATCTGAGGCTAGTGTAAATTCTAATTTAAGTCAGTTCCTTCTAGTATGTAATATGGATATACCATATTAGTTCGGGTATTGGTTTTACGAATTGTATATTCCAGATTTACGTGTAATAAACCATCCTCTTCGTCATCTTGTCGCACCGTAATCTGTTCCAAAGTAATGCGAGGCTCAAAATACAATACTGCCCTGCGTATTGACTCTTTCAAGTAAGTCGTAGTGTTTACGTCAATAGGTTCAAATATCATAGATTGAACATCACTACCATAATCGGGGCGCATAATACGCTCTCCTTGCTTAGTTGAAAGCAATATGTACAGGCTTTGGCGAATATCCTCCTCTTCTGAAACCATTTCCACGCTTTTGATACGCTTATCAAAAGTTGGTGGAAACTTCCATCCAATACCTAAGAATGTCTTTTTATGTTTCATTGTATTAATCTGATAATATCGTCGTTTTAAACTCCAACCAAAGCCGTCGTTCCTTGAGTAGCAGCCCCTGTTGCAGTTACTGCACCTGCCACACCAATCGGTTTGCCTTTAATCATCACTGTTGGCTTCATTGGTGGTACTACTGGTCCTGTTGGTCCTGATTGATCAGTAATTGTGCATACAGGTTTATTTCCAAACAGGATAGTAGGATTTGTAGAAATCATAACACCTGCACCAGGTACACCGGCTAAAGTGGGGCCTGAAGTAGGATCACCCATTACAAGAGGCATTGGCATATTTAATTCGCTTTATAATTTAAAAACTTGATTAACCTATATTTGTCATGGCACTACCTTTGAATGCCGCAGTAGCACTAGACTCTACATTTACCTGAGTCTTACCTTTTACCGCTACTTGCATACCTTCAACATTAAAGTTTGTTTTTGCAGCAGCTTTAATGTTTTGTCCATTAATTGTAACATCGGCAGTACCATCAATCTTAATATTTTTAGCACTCATTTCTATGTCACCGCTATCTGCTTTCAAAACAATATTCTTGGCCGAATCTACCAGCACCCCTTCTTTATCCATCACTATTTTGGTTTTATCATAGATAACCGTAATATGAGGCTCTTTTTTGATGTGCATGGCAATTGAATATTTCTTATCTGAGGCATTCATTTTTTTACCATCATCCCGGCTTGCAATCATAAAGCGAGGATCATCTTTACCATCAAAAAAGTCTAATATAAAGTCTTTGGTAACAATAGATTTATGTGCATTATCTTCATCTGGCTGGGTTTTAGCCCCATGAAGCTTTAATTCTTCACTAGGTTTGTTAGTAGGGCTATACAAGCTCCCAATCACCAACCAATTGTTTTCGTCTCCTTCGAGAGGTGTGAGTACTACTTCAGCTCCTTTGTTAGGAAAGAAAAAGGTACCTTCTCCAGGTTTACTCTCATCACCCGCTCCAGCATAAGGCTGAAGCACTCTCGCAGTTACGATTGTATCCATCAATTTAGGAAGCATTACCTCGATTTTATAGAGGCCTTCTTCTTCATCTTTATGAATAGATTGAACAATACCAATTGTCAAATTACCTGAAAGCTTTGCTCCCGTAGTTGAGCTCCCTGCGGGATCACTTTGATTAGAAGAGCCGCCTCCTCCACTACTACCACTAGCAAGTTTGGATAAACCTCCGGAAGCTCCTGAACCAACCTTTATAATGGTTTCCCAATCTCTCCCAATTTTATGCTCCACCCCTCCCACAAAAAACTTAGGAGAATATGATTCAGGCAAGCCTACTACCTCTACTATAGTGGCTAACTTTACTTTGCTATCTCCGTGAATAGAGATAGTTCCAGTTTTGAAATTCATCATTGATACCGTTTTTTTCACCTCGGTAATAAAATCGATATCAGCTTTAGTGTGGATATGTGACCCTGAAACAACCTCAATCTCTTTGATACTCTTGTAATACTTTTTAGTATCATCATTCATATGGTCTTCAAAGTCCTTGTATAGGGCATCTACTTTTTGCTCAGTCTCTAATTTCTCTCCAGCCTTTTGTTGATCAAAGCCCTTGATGGCTAAGGACTGAAGTGCCCCAGTATTTTCTTTTACTTTGAAGTTTCTAAGGTTTTTTCCATAGGTAATTTCTACCTCTTTGTCAGCTGCTTGTTTAAAGTCAGGAACTTCAACTTTTAATAAATCATCCTCAGGAATGGCAATGTAACAAGCCAAATTTTCTTTCATAAAATCCCAGCAAGTCTTGAAAGGATCTACAACAATTTGAGGTTTTTTTAAGGAGGATGGGTCAGGCTTTGAGGCAATAGTCACCTTACTTTTTACATCTTTCTGCTCACTAAGTACAGTTTTGATGGCTTCTGGCATGTTTTTGTCCTTCAAGGTAAGGTCTTTACCCATGCTTATACTAGTGAGTGGATGGGCTTGATTGTAACACTTCACCACAAACTTACTCAACTTATCAACAGTAAGTTCACTCGCATCAACAATGCCTTCAAAAATCGTTTCGGTTGTACTATTGTAACCTGCTTTGATAATTACTTTATTTCCTTTATCGAAAAGTCCAGAATCAGCTACTTCAAACTTTTCGCGTTCTGCTACTCCTCCATCAGCATAAGTAAGAGTAGCTTCAGGAATTTTATTAATATCCTTCTTGACATTTATGTCCATCAGACGAAAATGGCCTGGAATTGGACTTGAGCCGCTCTTTCCAGCCGTAATTTCTACACTTATGCGAGTTCTTGGAGTATCTGCCATATTATTAAAATCTTCACTATTTAAATGAAATAGGTGTTTCTTAGCTGCCCAATAGGTACTCTATTTCTGCTTTGATACGCTCAATGCACTCTTTCACAATTTCCTCTTTATCAATAGCCTGTTGTATTTCTTCCTGAGAAGCAGCTTTTGACGGCTCTTCTACATTTACCTTGATGATAAGTTCTTTAATTTCTATGGGCATTTTATAATCTCTTAATAGGTGTTAAAACCTGGATTAATATCAATGTCTGTATCAATATCTGGTTTATCAATATTCACCTCTACTATGTCTTTGGCCATCTTTTCAGCTTGACCAATCGTACTATTTACGGCCTTATCTATAGCTCCGCTGGCGGCATTCGCTGCTGCTTGTATTCCAGCAGTAGCCATGCTTGCCTTTTGCATAGCAGCAAGTACTTTATTATTAGATACTTCGTATTTTTGGTAGCATAATTCAATCGATTCTACCATAATCTTTCCACTCATTGCATCAAAACCCGATGCCTCATATTTTACTGGCACCGCTTTGATTACTTTCCAGGTCATTAGTGGCACATGGTAATTATTCATGAGCATGATAGAGATGTCTTTTTGCTGGTAAGCAAAGGTATTGTCATGAATGGAATCCTGGCACCAGTCTTGAAGCTCAGAGCTTAAGGTTACTAGTCCTCGCTTCAATACCAAATTTGAATATTCTATGCCCTTGGGGACTTTGTATACAAAATCGTTGACACCACCTGCCTGTATAGTCTCCATTTGCACCGTGGCACTTAGTCCCGATATTTCCATGAAACTATTGTCATAAGAAATCGCCATTTTGGCCATTGTCTTAAGAGCACCAGCCATTTTACCCATCAATCCACCAGCAGCAGCACTGGTAGGTGAGTCAACCATTGAAACAGCAAAATGAAAACCTAAAGGTGGTTGGTATAACCCGAGCATAATAGTGTATATGTGTTAAAATTTTATAAAAGAACCTGCCAGTTACAATAATACTGGCAGGTTGTATTTTAGAAGTTGATTAATCTACTCCATCAACATTGATACCTTCGTGGGCCAACTCGATAGATTCTATTGCAATTTCGTTTGCAGTAGAGTTCAAGTCAGGATAAGTAACACTTACAGGGAAAGCTCTAATAACCGTCCAGGTCATTACTGGGCTTTGAGAGGCATCTAATAACTCAATAACTATATCTTTACGAGCATCACCCAAATCGTGAGAACTCAAGTTATCTTTTACAGATTTCATCCACTCAGAGAACTGCTTCTCGTCAGTGTAAACACCGCGCTTAAGAGTGATGTTGTCAAATTTTTGCAAGCCAGGTATCTTCTGAACGAAAAATTCAACAGCGTCGCCAACGCGATAGTCAATTACTTCTACCGTTTTTTTCAAACCAGAAACTTCCTGAAAGCCCATCTCTTCACCACCAACGGTTACCTTGAAATGAAACTTGGGTATTGGCCATTTTTCACTAGACATAATATAAATATTTTAATAGTTTTAAACAAAAGTTGTAGGTTACAAGAATAATTAAGACTCCTGCATTTTTTGCTGGAATGTAATTACGATAAATTCCGCAGGACGAACAACAGCTACTTTCACTGTAACGCGCATGAAACCATCCAAAATATCTTGAGGAGTCATAGTGTTCCCCAATCCAACTTCTACATTGTAAGCCTGATCAGCAGTAGTACCTGCCAAACCACCAGCTCTCCATACGTCATTCAAGAATGAATTAATCATTCCACGAATCAATGTCCAGGTTCCGTTATCATTTGGCTCAAATACATATGATTTAGCCGCATTTTTTACAGACTCTTCGATGTACAACATTGTACGACGAACGTTGACATATCTCCAGTCTTGGCTGTTACCATCCAAAGTACGGGCACCCCATACTACAGTTCCTTCACCTACGAAAGAACGGATAGCATTTACAGACTTACCAGTAGCAGTAATATTCAAGTCTTCCTGGTCAGCGTTAGTTAATTTTACAACAGGAGCAATTACGCTGTTGTATCCAACGTTTGCAGGCGCTTTCCATACTCCGCGAGCATCATCAACAGAAGCATACACACCAGCCATACCAGCACTAGCAGGAAGAATGTTCAACTGAGCTCTTACACTGTTGGCAATCTTCTTGTAAGAAGGACTGATTGTAGTCAAAGTTTGGTCTAAGCTTTCAGCGTTTGTATCAGCAGCTCCGATTTTTTTGATTTCAATCTTAGCTTCTTCAGCACGCTTAGCATCTGCATTTACTTCACCAGCTTCAGTAGTCAACAACTTCTCTAAAACATCAGCATTTGCAATGTTTTTGTAGCTTACTTCATCTTTTTGTACAATAGAAGTGTACAACCAAGGATAATAAGCAGCTCCAAAGTTTAAGTTATTGTTACCAATACCTTCACGGAACTTAGTAATCACGTCGTTTGCATCGTAAGAACGTCTCTCGTAACCCGAGTGAACATCCAAGATAGCAAAACGATTTTTCATTTTCTGGCCACACTGCATCAACATTGCTTGTTGCAAGGCATAGCAATCAGCTGGCTCACACATTACTGCTTCAGGAATAACAAGCAAAGTAACTTCTTGCTCACTAATTAAGGTGTTCAATCCTTCTTCCAACGCTTTTTTAGAGATTGCGTTTACTTGACGCTTTCCACCAGCAGCTGGTTTCTCAGGAACTTTCTTGTCACCTGGTTTTGCAGCTTTATCAGCAGGTTTTGCAGAAGCAGGAGCGGCAGCTTTTGCAGGCTCTTCTTCACGGTAGTATCCACCTGTACTAACAATGTAGCAAGTGCTACCACCGTTAGCAAAGAAAAGACGGATGCTATCAAACATTAAGAAGCGAGAATCACGGTCAGGTACTACCTGATAGTGCTTACCACCTACCTCAAAGTCAAATTGCTGAGGATTAGCTTCGGTGATGTTGAAGCTTGTTTGAAAACCACCACCAAAAATGTTGTAGTATTCAGTTAAAGAACTGATACGAACCGGAGTGTTTACAAGACTTGCTCCGTTACGAGTGGTGTTCGCAGTGTAACCAACGAAAGCAGGAACTGCGGTCGGCACTGCTG
>DMXI01000195.1 GCA_003483885.1 Microscillaceae bacterium | reverse complement strand
ACAAATTGCCGAATTTATGTTTCAACACGTGCAAATCAAACAAGATATTCTCAAAGATGAGAAATACCAGTATTTGTTCAGTGTAGAAGAGGTAAACAAGCTTTGAGAATATCTTGTTTGATTTGCACGTGTTGAAACATAAATTCGGCAATTTGTAAACTGGCCTTGAGGTCCGCAAAAGCCGGCATAAAGTTCTCCTTGATCAATTGTAAATCACGATGATAGCCCGATGGTAAATTAGCAGTAATCATCGTAATCTCGTTGGCCAATGCCTGAAGTTTGTTGCCTTTAGCGCGAATGAGTTCAAACACATCTGGATTCTTTTTATGCGGCATAATACTCGATCCGGTAGTCAGATGATCAGGAAAGGTCAAAAACCCAAAATTTTGATTCATATACAAGCACACATCCATCGCCATTTTGGCCAAAGTACCACCAATGGCTCCCAGGGCAAAGGCTACTGTTTTTTCTACCTTACCCCGTCCCATTTGGGCATATACTACATTGTAGTTCATGCGCTCAAAACCCAACAAATCGGTGGTCATTTGGCGATTGAGCGGAAACGAAGAACCGTAGCCTGCCGCTGAACCTAACGGATTTTGGTTGGCAATACGATAAGCGGCTTGTAATAGTAATAAATCGTCTGTCAACCCTTCGGCATAAGCCCCAAACCATAGCCCAAACGACGAAGGCATGGCTACTTGTAAGTGGGTATAGCCGGGAATGAGCGCCTCTTTGTGCTGTTCGCTCAAAGCAATCAAGCGATCAAATAACGATTGGGTCAATTGCACTACTTCTTGGATCTCTTGGCGCATATAGAGCTTTAAATCCAGCAAAACCTGGTCGTTACGCGAGCGCCCGCTATGAATTTTTTTTCCCACTTCGCCCAATTGTTGGGTAAGCATCATTTCTACTTGTGAATGTACATCCTCAATACCTTCTTCTATGACAAAATCACCTACCAGGGCACTTTCGTAAATGCCTTGCAGGGCTTCTACCAGCTGGATCAATTCTTCCTTTTCTAATAGCTGAATACTCTCCAACATTCGAATGTGAGCCACTGATCCCATTACATCATAAGGGGCTAGCCACACATCCAGTTCGCGGTCTCGCCCTACCGTAAATTGATTTATGAGTTGAGTGGCGTCGGTATTTTCGTTATTTCCTTTATCCCAGAGTTTTGACATTTTTTCTAATGTTGTATGGTTCAATGATGGCTTGTTGGTGGCGCTTCGCTTAAACACCAAACAAGGAGTATTTTAGACCTGATAGGTTTTTGAAACCCCCGCCTTGCGGGATTATAAACTGTCAGGTCTGGCAAAATATTATTTGGTTTAGAATGTATGATGAGGCAATCCCCTTTAACCATACATAATTACAATTTTAAATCTTCCAATAATTGAATATAAAGATCGATTCCTTGTTCTATTTCAGGTCGTTTGATGTACTCATCAGCGGTATGCGAACGGGCCGAATCGCCTACGCCAATCTTGATGGTAGTAAAAGGCATCAGGGCCTGATCAGAAAGCGTAGGAGAACCATAAGTCGAGAGTCCCAAACTTTTGCCTCGCTGTACCATCGGGTGGTCTAGCGGAATACCTGAAGAATTTAACCGCAACGACCGGGCTTTTAGCTCGCTTTGGGTATGTTGCTGCAAAATATCCAGCACTTCTTGGTTACTGTAACATTCCTGGGTGCGCACATCAATCACAAATTTGCAACTATCGGGCACCACATTGTGTTGGTAGCCAGCCTCTATTTGGGTCACCGTGGCTTTGATGGGCCCCAACCATTCCGATATTTTTGGAAACTGATAACTTTGTATCCATTGAATGTCTTGCATTGCCTTGTAAATGGCATTTTCGCCTTCGTTACGGGCCGCGTGTCCTGCTTTGCCTTTGGCCTCGGCATCAATCACAATCAAGCCTTTTTCGGCAATGGCCATTTGCATTTGGGTGGGTTCGCCTACTACCCCTAAGTCAATTTTTCCCAGGTTTGACAAAATACTCGCAATACCGTTTTTACCAGATACCTCTTCTTCGGCCGTAGCCGCATAAATAAGGTTGTATGGTAAGTCAGGTAATGCATTGAGATGCGTAAAAGTAGCCAGCAACGATACCAACGAAGCGCCCGCATCATTACTACCCAAGCCATAAATTACCCCCTCTTCTTCGGTAGGTTCAAAGGGATCACGTTTCCAGCCTTTCACTGGCTTTACGGTATCGTGATGGGAGTTGAGCAAAATGGTTGGCTTACCTTCTGTAAAAGAAGCCGACTTCACCCACACATTATTCCCTTGGCGTTGAGGCACTAAACCTTGTTGCTTGATAAACTCCTCCAGAATATCGGCGGTTTTGTCTTCTTCCCGGCTAAACGACTGAGTGGCAATCAATTGTTTGAGCAAATTGACATATAGCGATTTATCTATTGCGATTGTTTCCATTGGGTATTAATTTAATACTAGTTGAGTACCCGAAAATCTATCTTGACCTAGAGCTGATGCGGCACCAATAATTACTTCTTTGGAACCTTGCTGCAAAGCTGCAAAACCATTGTCAAGTTTAGGAATCATACCATCTTTAATAATGCCTGATTGTTGGTAGGCTTTGTATAGGGAATGAAACAATTTCTCGATCAAGGAACTATCATCTTCAGCATCTTTGAGTACGCCTGGTTTCTCAAAACAATACCATAAACGTACTGCATATAATTGACTCAAGGCTCCCGCGAGTACTGAGGCCATGGTATCGGCATTGGTATTGTATAAGTGCCCCGCTCCGTCATGGGTTAAAGGGGCAATGACGGGTACGATATTTTGGTCCAATATTCCTTGTAAAACTGGTACATTGACTGATTTTACATCGCCTACCCAACCGTAATTGATATCTTTTACTGGACGTTTTTCGGCCAAAATAATGTTGGCATCAGCCCCGGTAAAGCCCAGCGCATTGCAATGGTGGGCCTGTAATTTGGCCACCACTTTTTTGTTGACTAAGCCTCCATACACCATCAATACTACCTCGAGCATTTCGGTAGAGGTAATTCGGCGCCCTTCTATCATCTGGGTTTGTATGCCCAACCGATCGGCCATTTGAGTAGCGGTTTTACCCCCGCCGTGTACCAGGATTTTTTTACCATCAATGTCCGCAAAGTCTTTTACAAGTGTCTTTAGTTTTGATTGATCTTCAAGAATCCCCCCTCCTACTTTCACAATCGTTAATTTTTCCATAATAGCAGCGTAATTTTATATACTCTACCCAACTACTTTTTCGCCTAAGCTTGTGTCTTCACAAACTGCCCCAACGACTACCTCAAAAACACTTGCTATTGAGGTCTCGATCAGCTCGTGAGGATGCTTTTTAAAAAGCTGGATAGAGTAATTTTTATATAATCAATGACTCCGATAAATCACTGAGTGATTCACCTGCATTTAAATGTAATAAAATTTCCTGCAATATAGCCTGAGCCGCAGTTTCTCGATTTCCGGCCTGTTCTATCACGATAGATTGGGATCCATCCAGCACTTCGTCGGCAATCACCAGGTTGCGCCTTACGGGCAAACAATGCATTAAATACGCTTGGTTGGTCAAAGCCATTTTTTCGGCGGTAATAGTCCAGTCAGGGGCCTCAATCACTTTTCCATAATTGGCAAAAGAAGACCAGTTTTTGACATACACAAAATCCGCCTCTTGTAAGGCTTTATTTTGGTCGTATTCAATATTTACCCCTTCGGTAAACTCAGTAGAAAGCTCGGCGCCTTGGGGGTGGGTAATGGTCAGGTCATAGTCCATGTGTTTGGTCCACTCTACAAAAGAATTGGGCACGGCTTGAGGCAGGGCTTTTACGTGAGGTGCCCAGGTAAGTACTACTTTAGGTTTTTGGGTGTGGTTCTTTCTTATTCGATAGTCTTCAATTGTGAGCAAATCGGTCAAAGACTGCAAGGGGTGCCGGATCTCAGATTCCAGGCTGATGATCGGAACGCCGGCATGTTGCTTAAACTGTTGAATAAAGGTTTCCTTGTAGTCTTCTGCTGCATTTTCTAGCTTGGCAAAGGTACGGAGCCCTATCACATCGCAATATTGACCTACCACTGCAGCCGCTTCTTTTACGTGCTCGGCCTTGCCACCATCCATGATTACTCCTGCTTCGGTTTCCAGTTGCCAGCCTTCTTTGTTAAAGTTCATCATCATGACCGACATTCCAAGGTTTTGAGCCGCTTTTTGGGTACTCAGGCGGGTACGTAAACTAGGGTTGAAAAAGAACAATCCCAGGGTTTTGTTATTTCCCAACTGGGCATATCTTCGGGGATTTCGTTTTACGTCTAGGGCCTTTTGTACCAATTCGGGCACACTCGGCACGTCAGAGGGAGCAGTAAAATGTTTCATGTTTTTGTTGATTCTTCTTCAGACCTGACAGGTTTTTAAAACCCCCGCTATGCGGGATTATGAACTGTCAGGTCTAGAGGTCGCGAATTTAATTTATACTAGTAGTAATTTTCTGATGGATAACTTTTTGTAATGCGTCAATAAATTGATCAGCTTCGGCTTGGGTAATGCCCAATGGAGGCAGCAAACGAATGATGTTTTTGCCAGAAACTCCAGTGAAAATATGATGTTCTTTGAGCAATTGCTTACGCATTTCGGCAATTGGAAAGTCAAACTCTAGCCCAATCATAAGCCCCAAGCCTCTTACTTCCTGAATATGCTCAATGGTAGCCAGTTTTTCTTTCAAATAATGTCCTATTTTCAGCGCATTGTCAATGAGCTTTTCTTGCTCGAGTACTTCTAGCACTGCCAGACCCGCCGCACAAGCCAGGTGGTTGCCGCCAAAGGTAGTGCCCAGCATACCATACCAAGGTTCAAACTCAGGGCTAATCAATACCCCTCCAATCGGGAAACCATTCCCCATTCCTTTCGCAATAGTAATCAAGTCGGGCTGTATATTGGCGTACTGATGGGCAAAAAACTTCCCGGTACGTCCATAGCCTGACTGTATTTCATCCAAAATCAAGACGGTCCCAGTGGCTTTGCAAGTTTGAGACAAGGCTTCTAAAAATGCTGGTGTTGGAATTTGCACGCCACCTACACCTTGTACTCCCTCTATAATGACTGCGGCAAATTGCTTAGTTTGTAAATGTTTTTGAGCGGCGGCCAAATCTCCCCAAGGTACACGCTCTATCTCGTGGTTGGCGTTGATAGGTGCTACAATTTTAGGATTGTCAGTAGCGGCCACTGCGGCTGAAGTTCTGCCGTGAAACCCTTTGCTAAAAGCCAATACTTTGCCTCGTTTGGTGTGAAAAGAAGCCAGCTTGAGCGCATTTTCATTGGCTTCTGCCCCTGAATTACATAAAAATAAGCTGTAGGTATCATAACCAGACAGCTTTCCCAGTTTTTGCGCCAAGCGCCCTTGCAAACTGTTTTGCACCGAGTTGGAATAGAACCCAATGTGGTTCAGTTGCTTCTCGATGCTTTTGACATAATGCGGATGACTATGCCCAATAGAAATGACGGCATGGCCCCCGTACAAATCCAGGTACTTTTGCTGGTTTTGGTCCCACAAATAAGCACCTTCCGCATTGACGGGTTCTATATCGAATAAGGGGTATACTTCAAATAGATTCATGTTTCTTTTTAGTTTTTTTGTTCATTGTCCTATTGTTTCGCCTTCGGCTTATGGTTTCATTGTTCCGCTTCGCTTATGGTTTAGCTTCGCAGAGCTTCCGTCGGTCGGTTCGCGATGCATAGCAGAACAATAGGATAACCACACCTCTCATATTTGCAAAACAGATAGCTTGTCATTATTTAAGTGATGTACCATCTAACAATAGAAAATCAATCATCATATTGCATCGCGAAACAATAGAACAATAAGCGTAGCGGAGCAATGCAACAATAAAAATTAATAATTAATTACCGTCTGACATAATACACTTTGCAAAGCATTAACCAGCCAATCAGCATCATGCGGCGTAATCGTGAGCGGTGGCAAAATACGCAACACGTGGGTTCCCGAAATTCCGGTAAATACCTGGTGTTCGTACAACAGTTGCTCTCGCAGGGCTTGCACCGGAAAATCAAATTCTAGCCCAATCATGAGCCCTTTGCCTCGCACTTCTTTTATTCCAGCAATTGTATCTAGCTTTTGCTTCAGATATTGCCCTACTTTCTCAGCATTACGCATCAAATTTTCTTGGGCGATGATTTCTAACACGGCAAGCCCAGCCACACAAGCCAAATGATTGCCTCCAAAGGTAGTTCCCAGCATCCCCTTCCAAGGAGTAAACTCGGGGCTTATCAACATACCTCCAATCGGAAAACCATTGCCCATTCCTTTGGCCATCGTAATGACATCGGGGCGTATAGACGTATACTGATGAGCAAAAAACTTCCCGGTACGCCCATATCCTGACTGTATTTCATCTAAAATGAGCACCGTTTGGGTAGCTTTACACACTTGGGCCAATTGTTCTACAAACTGGCTATTAGGTACATATACTCCTCCAAACCCTTGTACTCCTTCTATAATTACTGCGGCAAACTCCTGCGTTTGTAAGTGTTTTTGCACCGCATACAAATCATTCAAAGGTATTTTTGCTACCTCATGCTGCGCATTCACGGAAGCCACCTTCGGTAAATCAGTGACTGACCTTGCGGCGGAGGTTCGCCCGTGAAACCCTTTGGTAAAAGTCAAAATTTTACGCCGCCCTGTTTGGTGCGAGGCCAGGGTAAAAGCGCTTTCGTTGGCTTCAGCCCCAGTATTGCACAAAAACAAGCGATAATCGCTATACCCAGACATTTGGGTGAGTTTTTGAGCAAAAGCCTCTTGCAATGGATTTTGGGTGGAGTTGGAATAAAACCCCAACTGCCTCAATTGACTTTCTATTTTTTGTACATAATGTGGGTGACTATGGCCAATGGACATCACGGCATGACCACCGTAAAAATCTACATATTTTTTACCATTTTTATCCCAAATATAAGGCCCTTCGCCTTTCACTGGTTCTACATTGAATGATGGATATACGTCAAATAAATTCATATTGAAAGCTCATAACTCAATCAGGTTTAAAACCCAATTGCTTTGAGCTTCAGTCCAG
>DMXI01000561.1 GCA_003483885.1 Microscillaceae bacterium | reverse complement strand
ATAGGAAGTCGTCTGTTCCCTTTTACTTCTCCCATGACCAATGCAAATGAACCGGATTGTGATTGACTAGATGATAGCCCAAGAATTTTAAGTTTTATCTTACTCACTGTGCTTGAAAACGGCTTTTAAAATTAAATCTAAAAAATTCCTTCTGTATTATTTCGGATGCAGGCCTAATGTTTACTGTATGTTAGGCAAGTTGTACATACATATATAGCTCGTTGCAGATGAAATAATACAGCGTAAAAGTAATCTAGGCATAAAGGTATAAAAACTTACGAATACCCTTGTACTTTCGGGAAGTTAAAATAAAAATTTGAGATGAATGTGGGGTATTTGTACAAACATGCCTTCAAAATATAACCACAACTCTAAACAAATATACAAGAAATTTGACCTTAATCAAATTTAATAGACTTGGATCAAAAGTAGCAAAAAGAAAACCTCTCGCCTCTGGCATTTTATGCCTTAGGTCAAGAGGTTTTGGAAGCCTAAGTGGCTTATTATAAATTACTTGGCAGCTTTTACTGCATCAATCAATTTAGGAACAATATCAAAAGCATCGCCCACAATACCGTAGTCAGCCGCCTTGAAAAAAGGTGCTTCTGGGTCTTTATTAATCACTACGATTGTTTTGGATGAGCTCACACCAGCCAAATGCTGAATAGCACCTGAAATACCTACTGCGATGTACAAGCTAGGAGATACTTTTACACCCGTTTGGCCTACGTGTTCGTGGTGAGGTCTCCAGTCCATATCCGATACCGGCTTAGAACAACCAGTAGCTGCTCCAAGTTCAGTAGCCAATTCTTCAATCATTCCCCAGTTTTCAGGTCCTTTCAAACCACGACCACCAGAAACAACCAAGTCAGCTTCTGGCAATAACAATTGACCAGTTACTTTATCAGTTTTGGTAATTTTTACACCAAAGTCTGCCTCTTCAATCGTTACAGTAGTGTCTACCACTTCAGCAACGTCTTCGGTTGGAACAGGCGCATACGCTCCTTTTTTAAGCGCTAAAATCTTTTTGTCAGAAGTCATAGTAGTGTACTGGAATGCTTTACCAGTGTACACACTTCTTTTTACTTTGAATCCACCCGACAAATCAGGCAAAGCCATTACGTTAGAAGCCAAACCGGCTTTCAAACGAGCCGCTACCCGAGCCGAAACAGCATCGCCCAAAGAAGATTTAGCCAATACAATAGCAGTGGTATTTTGTTGCTCAGCTACTTGGTTCAATACTGAAGCGTATGCTTGAATCACACCGTTGTTCAAACGCTCATCTGATACATTCAATACCTTGTTGATGCCATAGTTACCAATCTTGGCTAGTTGGTCAGCCGCTACGGTATTTCCCAATACCAATGCACTGGCTTCGGTTCCCATCATTTTGGCCAATTCGGCACCATACCCTACCGCTTCTAATGATGAACCTCTCAATTCACCGTCGGCAATTTCTACAAATACTAATACTGACATATATTTTTATTACGTAGTAAATTCTTTAAATCAATTTAATTGAGTTCTGTGAGACATTCTTGCGATGATTTGGAAAACTCACCTCAAGAATAAGGCACTAGATACCTTATATTACTTTTGCTTCGTTTTTCAACAAATCTACCAACTCAGCAGTATTATCGGCATCAATCAATTTTACCTCAGTACGTGGTGCTGGCAATTCATAAGACTCAGGAGTAGTTAACTTTTCGTCGTTTTCAGGAGTCACTACTTTCAAAGGCTTCTTACGAGCCGACATGATTCCGCGCATGTTTGGAATCTTCCAGTCTGCAATAGGCTCTTGGCAACCCAATACCAATGGCAATGAAGCTTCTAAATACTCTTTACCACCTTCAATCTCACGAGCCATTTTTGCTACACCATCTTCGATATCCAGTTTCATTACCGGAGAAAGTGAAGGAATGCCTAACATCTCTCCTACCATTCCGTGTACCTGACCACCGTTATAATCACTTGACTCTCTACCCATCATGATAAGGTCATAGTTTTCGGCCTTGGCAACCTCAGCGATTTGCTGAGCAACAAAGTAAGCATCAGTGGGCTCCGCATCAATACGAATAGCGTCATCAGCGCCAATAGCCAATGCTTTGCGAATCGTTGGTTCTGTATCTTTGGGGCCTACATTCAACGCAGTAACAGTACCTCCTAATTGCTCTTTGATTTCTACAGCGCGAGCCAAAGCATAATCATCGTAAGGGCCAATCACAAACTGAAGGCCTGCTTTGTCTAGCTCGGTGTCACCATTGGTAAAAGCAATCTTAGAAGTTGTATCTGGAACGTGCGTAATACAAACTAATATCTTCATGTATATCTAATTTTTATAAATGTGGAATGGGATTCCTACTATAAATATTTGTTTAAGTACTTTTGTTTGATCTTAAACAACTCATAGCAGAACTCATTGATACATTATAGTGATAGAACTCGGCTTGAGTTCGTTGTATTTACTTGTTAAATTGGTGTGAATTTATACAATATTCTTTGAATAATATAGTTCCTTGCGTCGTAATTTTAGTATGCACGCATACCTTTTTTTCACTCAATAAGATTAATACTAGTTACAATTGTAAAATTACAAGGCAATATTCATAAAAGTTATCATGTTTGCCTTCAAAACAATCTATCAAAATGTCACAAACCCGGATTGAACAATTGCTTGCTTTTTTAGAAGAAGAACCCAATGAGCCTTTCAATATTTATGCATTGGCCCTGGAGTATACCAAAGCTGAGCCTTCAAAAGCCATTGGTTATTTTGAACAATTGCTCCACAAACACCCCAACTATGTGGCTACTTATTATCACGCAGGTAAGCTCTATGAAGAGCTAGAGATGGAGGAGAAAGCAGAGGAAGCTTATAAGAAAGGAGTTGAAATAGCCACTGAGCAGAATGAAGCCCTGGCACTACGAGAACTTAAGAATGCTTACCAGGAGTTTTTGGACTTTAAGGATATGTAGATTAAATGAAAAATAGAGAGGAATAGGGATCAGGGAACAAGAGTGATACGAAGCGGATATAATTGATCAATTCATAATTCATAATTGACTATCATATTTGCAAAATCGATAGCTATTCCCGCTGCGCATCGCGAAACAATAGAACAATATAACAATTTACCATTAAATAATGCAACAATTAGCCTTCGGCTCAAATCAAAAAACTCCCAATGTGATAAACATTGGGAGTTTTTAATATTTTTAAATAATGTCTTGCTTATAAGCTAATCACGATACCTAGGTGAGCCATAATCATATCGGTGCGAGAAGTACGAGGCTGTATATTGTTGCCCCCTACCGTAGAACCCAACTCGTTGTTACTGGTACCATTGTTTGTAGTAATGGTTACGTCAAAATCACGAATATCTTCTCTGGTGTAGTAGCTTGCTTGTCCACCCAATAGGTAACGAGCACCCAAGTTTAAACCAAACTGACCTCCTCCAAACATAATTTGGAAGCCACCACCAAAACCATAGCTCAATGCGGTACTTTGTTGTAAAGTTTCGCCTGCCAATTCAGAGTTTCTTCGTAACTCCTCAACATTGATAATACTACTGGTAGAGGTAATGTCTCGGATAGAAGTACGGGTGTAGAAATGCTTAAACCCAATCAAACCTTCAGCATAAGGCTGTACTAAAGGTAGTGGCAACTTGGCTTTTAAGACAACATGGCCATTTACCATGTTATTACTAGTGGCAATGTCAAAGTTGATGGGAATACTAGTAGTGAGGATGTTTACGTTAATGTTCTTTTGAACGTTACGGGTACCCATTCCTTGAAAACCAAAATCGAAACCAATGTAAACAGGTACTTTGGGAGCAAACGGGAAAAATGCGTTCAAATTTACTCCAAAGCCTGAGTTAGGATTTTGCTCCTGAAATTCGTTCAGAGGGAACCCACCAGAAAGATTTAAACCAAAGTGAATCTGTGCTTGAGAAGAAGAGGTAACAAAAGCGAATAAGCCAATGAAGCACAATGTCAAAATGCTTTTTTTCATAATGCAGAGTTTATAGGTGTTGTAAAATTTTTAACAAAAATGATTATTTAAATGATTGAACTGATGAACCTGGTAGTCATTGATACATCATAGTGTAAATATGCTACATAGGTATGTACTGTTTTTTAATTGCATTGCGTTGAAGTTATTATACTAACTTTTGATATTGTTATATTAAGTTTAGTTAACAACTTACAGCGCAAAAGTGCTATTTTTTTGGATGAATTGCCAATATCAATTTATGAATTGTGGGTTTGAGTTCATAAACCTAAGCTAAATATAATTATTTGAGAGTCACTTGGTTAGAGGCAGGTATTTTATCAAATTTATACAGCTTGTAATCCTTCTTTTTGCCATACATGTATTCATTGTCCGCTTTTTTGAGATTAAACTTCTTAATACGGTGTGCATAAAACTCTTTTTCGCTCCCAATAGACACGTTTTGTTTACCTATTTGGTGTGCATGGTAATAAAACCTGCGTCCTGATACATTCGTCCAAATAGATTTGCCTTTATTCACCTTAAACCACCCTTTGGTATAAAAACAACGTCCACCCATAGTAGAAGGGTTTTTATCATAGTAAGCCACTGCCACATACATATCCTTACCTGATTCATTTTTAAAAGTTACTTTATATGTCTTTCCTTTTGCACCTCCACTAATGGTTTTTTGTAAGACTTTGTCCTCACTATCTTGGGCTTTTGTAGTAAAACTTAAGCCAACAAGGCATATCGTGAATAAAAGAGAATAAAGAGTTTTCATGACTTTTGAGTTAAGTTAATTTTTTTAAATACGATTAAGGGAAGGCAAAATTTTAAAAAAAGAGGAATTAAATAACCTCATATACAAAAAAGGCTCACTCTGGTGAGCAAGCCCTGAATATAAAACCAGAAGTCATCTCTACTTTGAATACTAACTTTTAAGCCTTTTCAAGGTGTTGATAATTTCATCTACATCCGCTCTTTTTCTGAAATCCTCGTCCAAAAATGCATAACTTACCACGCTGTCAGTATTGATCACATAAGTAGCTGGAATCACCAAGTGAGACTTATCAGCATCGTTATGCTGCTTAAGGTCTATGCCAAAACTGTTCAACATGCCGTCGTAGCCTGGAGTTACATCAAATAAAATCCCAAACTGCTCGGCCACTTTACAGTCTACATCGCTCAATACCAAGTAATCCAATTTTTTGGTGGTTTGGGTGTTAATGGCTTGATCAGGCGCTTCTACCGAAATGGCGACCAATTGTCCCTGGTTAGCTTCAATTTCAGGTAAAGCCTTTTGCAATGCATTCAACTCAACATCACAATATGGGCACCATCCCCCTCTATAAAAATTCAAGACTACTGGTCCGTTTGTCAATAATTTACTCAATTGCACTTCTTCACCTAGGAGTGTCCTTAGAATAAAATCTTGTACTTTTTCACCTACTCGCTTATTCAAATAGATGTTTGGCAAAGTAAAATCCTCAATATTATCTCCTGCCTGAGGCCCTTTAGCTGCATAATCCACCTGTTTCAAATCCAAAATTAAATCTTCCATAATTTGATTGGCTTCTGGTGGTATTTGCTTGTCAAGTTCGGCTCGCAAGGCACTTAGTTCGTCTTGTAAACTCATATTTTTTAGCGTATTTTAAGTCAGTTATAAACCAGTTTTGATTACAAAAACTCTATCCAGGTGATTCCACCATTAGATTAAATGCTTTTTTAAAACTTTGAATGAAAAAATAATAACTTTCTACAAGTTTTAATAATAGTTCGAATATATTTGAAAGCATTTCACAAAAATTTTGACAAAACCAGGGGTACTATTCATGTCCAGCCTAATTCATCTATCAAAGACAAAGTTGCCTCTCAACTTCAACATTTAACCGTATTTAGATTGTACAGTTTTTGTTCAATAATATATCCCTTTTAGCATCAACTAAGCTTGTTGAAAATTTAGATTACGAACAAAAAAGGAAGCCATTATCTACCACTTTTGAGCATTGGTTGGGTAGTGGTTTAAAATCACCTGGAAAGCTTCCAACAGGGAAAACGACATAGGAAATGGAGACTACTGATGAACAAATAAATTTTGAAAATTTTTTCAATCAAAACACCAATGGTTTTTGCATTCTTAACCTTCAGGGGTTGATTTTACATAGTAATCCTGCGTTTTACCAAAAGTTGGGCTTTGAACTCGAAGAAATTAAGCACCAAAGTTTTTTACAACTCATTCACCCTCAAGAAGCTACTCTAATAAAAAAGCGGTTTGTGCAATTTATCCAAAATGGGCAAAGCAGCAAAAATCGTTTTCAACATAAAGAAAACGGCACCATACATCTGGAATGGAATGTCTCGCTACAAAAAGAAGATCAAAAGCTTTTTGTAACTACCCGACAGCTTGACGACAAATACCAAGACCTAGAAGAGCGCTCCCGGATTTATGTCAATATTATTGAGAATAACTGGGATGCGATTATATTTTCAGACATTGGCGGTAAAATCTTATTTGCCAACGATTCGGCCACTAAAATGTATTGCTATGACCGCAACGAATTGATCGGCAAAAATATTGAAACATTTAATACCCATGAAGCCTCCGAAAAGGCTAAAGAAATTGTTTCTTCTTTGAAAAAATTTGGCGGATGGAGCGGCGAAGTAATCCATCGCCGAAAAGACCAAAGCTCCATATATGTTCATTTGACCATTTCTATGTTGTTCAATAACGCCTCGCATCCCATAGGGTTGGTCTCTAATAGTAAAGACATTACCGAAATAAAGGAAGTAGAACAACAACTAATTATCGCTAAAAATAAAACAGAAGAAGCCAACCGAAAGCTTTCTGAAGAAAAAGATAAGGTACAAAAGACCCATCAAAATATGCAATCCAGCATTAGTTATGCAAAGTATATTCAGGATGCCATGCTGCCTAAAGAATCAGAGCTTAAACACCATTTTCCTGATTCGTTTATTCTATTTCGCCCCCGAGATATTGTAAGTGGAGATTTTTATTGGTTTGCTTTTACTGAAGCCAAGCCAGTATATACCGAGTATAGTGACTTTGAACAAAAAACAAAGGTTTTAACGGGGTTTGACAATGAAAAAGTGCTGTTGGCAGCCGTAGATTGTACTGGGCACGGAGTACCTGGCGCTTTTATGTCGGTGATGGCCAATGCTTATCTCAATGAAATCGTCACTGCTGAAGGTATTACAGAACCACATCTGATTTTGAATCGCTTGCATAAAAGGATTAGGGTAGCGCTCAACCAAGAATCTACCGATAATAAAGATGGCATGGACATAAGCCTAGTGGTTATTGATCGCGAAGCCAATAAAATGTGTTATGCTGGGGCTAAAAATCCATTATACCTTTATCAAAATGACCATTTCAAGGTACTTCCCAGTACCCCACGTAGCATAGGTGGTCCTGCAATGACTCCCATTCCTTTTGAATATCACATAATCAATATTAGTCAGCCTACTACTTTCTATCTATTCTCAGATGGCTACCAGGATCAATTCGGAGAGGCCACCGAACGTAAATTTCTCAAGAAGCATTTTCGGGAAATGATCCAGGAAATTTGCACGTTACCCATCCAAGAACAACAAGCCATTTTTGAAGCTCGATTGGCCAAATGGCAAGGAGAAGAATCGCAAACTGATGATATTTTGGTAATAGGGGTTCATTTGACTCCGCTTATTGAAAATTCTAACCCCTCGGAAGTATAGTCAAGCTTGCCAAAAATAAAATGGGCAAAATCTGACGACAAGTTATGCTAAACTCTGTATGATTGATATATTCGTGTTATAGCTTGTTTAAAATTCATCCTTCACGTCTTTTGTGCGACTTTAACTACCAATATTTTGTTAAATTTATCAGCAATAGCGCTGCTATTCCTTCAAAATCTAACGCATCTTGATAGTAAATTCACTACAAAATCCAGTAAAAACGAAAATTTAAACAAGCTCTTAGAAGTTAAATCATACACCAAACATTATAACACGAAACCCACCATGCAAGCAACAGAATTTGTAGTAGACTTAGCCAATTTCCAAGCGACACAATTTGTTGAAAAAAAACTTCCTGATACCTTAGAAGCAAATCAAGCAATATTTAAAATTGACAAGTTTTCGTTTACCTCCAACAATATTACTTATGCAATTGTAGGAGACCGCATTGGGTACTGGAAATTTTTCCCCACCAAAGAAGGATACGGCATTATTCCCGCCTGGGGCTTCGCCGACGTGGTCGTTTCTAACCATCCTGATATAAAAGTAGGTGAACGTTTCTATGGTTACTTCCCCATGGCTTCACATTTATTGGTGCAAGCCAATAAAGTACAGCCTTATGGGTTTATGGATAGTATTAGCCACCGAACCTCATTGCCCCCTATCTATAATTATTACACCAACGTTGGGCAAGACCCTATACATTCACCCGAACAAGAAGACCTGCAAAGCATTTTTCGCCCTTTGTTTACAACCTCTTTTTTGATAGATGATTTATTCTACGAACAAGATTATTTTGGTACTCAAAATATTGTCATTACCAGTGCTTCCAGCAAAACAGCCCAAGCTTTGGCGTTTTTGTTAGCTTCTCGTAAAAAAACACAAAACCTTACCATCAGCATTATTGGATTAACTTCTGGTAACAACGAAGACTTTGTAAAGCAGTTAGGTTGGTACGATCAAGTACTCTCTTACGATAAAATTGACCAGCTGGATAACAATCAACCCCATGCTATAGTAGACTTTACTGGTAATCATCAAACCCAGTACACTTTACAAACTCACCTGGGAATGCAACTGAAGTACAATTGTCTGGTAGGTTTGGTAGACTGGCAGCATTTGGAAGGAGAAAAGCCGCTCCCTAAAAAAGGAGAATTTTTCTTTGCCCCTACTTATGCCGAACAACGCCAAAAGGCCTGGGGACCAGCAGGATTTCAGCAAAGAGTCGGACAAGCGTGGCAGCAATTCATTGTGAGTGTAAAAGATAGCCTCCAAATAGCAGAACCAGTGAGCAATAAAGGGGTAGAAAAACTATACTTGGAAATGCTTGGCGGTAAAATTGACCCTAAAAAAGGATATATGGTAAGTATTCAGGGCTAATCCTCATTTTTTAGTAAAAAGTTTGGCTTGGCTTTTAAATTTGGCAAATACCCATATTAAAAGTCAAGGCCAGTTTTTGGGATAACTTTTAAAGGTCAACATGCAACAATTATTTTCTGTAAAAGATATTCTTTCGGCTCGCGGGTTTGCCATCAAAAGAGAAGATAAAGGCAATAATTTGCTTATCAAGCATCTTGACCAAGCAAAATACCCTAACAAGGAAGATTTATTTAGCATATTCAACGACTTAGAAAAACGCAAATCACTGCTTCAATTGATCGAAGGAAGCCGCACTACGTCCCGGATTGCCGCAGTAAATAAGCTGGTACAACATCCCGACTTCCAGCTTGACCGCAACAAATTTTCTTACACTTTTGAATGGTACATGGGCGAACTAGTAGTACGTAAGTTCAGTGCTTTTGCCTATTCTTATGGAGTAGAAGTACAAGATATCAAACGTAACGAAACCAATACCTACGCAGGCGATTATGATGTACTGGTAGTACTCAGAAACCTAAACCTGATTTACATTGAGTGTAAAACTGGGAAGTTTAACCGAGAAAGTATCCTCAAAAGTGTAGGGCGAGCCTTGGCCCTGCATTGCGACTTTGTCATTATTATGGTTGACAATCCCATTCATGAAGATCAACTCCGCAACAAACTCAAGGGAGCCTCTCATCCTTTATTGCCTATCCACCATCTAAACCAAATACAAACCAAGGGGAATAACTCTAGCCTTATTTATGATTGGATGAATTGTTATTTGCTCACAAGTTCGGGTGACATTGAGGAGCAAATAAAAACTGTTCTAAGGGTCAATCAGGCTAAGAAAATTTTGCCTCAATACATGTTTGGCTACGAAAATCACGAATTTGAGCAACTGGGGTATAGCATCAAGACAATTATATAGCCATGGGTTCGTTGGGCAGTTATGTATTATCGTATTCAGTACGAAATATCGTAAAACATGTACGCTATCTGGCAAGTACAACAATCAAACAGATCAAAAATAAACAGCTGATAATCAATTGTTTATAAAATTAATTTTGCCTTATCAAAAAACTGGCGGCCTTTTTGAACTATTCCCAGACATAATATAAACAACGTAAGGCACTTAATACTATTATGCAAAAAATGTACACTACAAATCCATTTACACCGATGAGTTTTTTTATGTTAGATGTTACCCTTCAAGAAGCAGAAGAAATGCTGGGTAGATCTACCCTATTAACTCCCGAACAAAAAAAGGCAACGCTAGAAGAATATCGGGCTTTATTGGCTGAAAACACACCGGTACTTGAAATGAACACTCAATCCGAAAAAATCAGACTTCAGGCATAAATACAAATACCAGCACATCATTTTGATTACTCATACCGAATCATTACTATTTTTAGGTATCTATCAATTTGATGTGCTTCTGAAAAACGCTTCTGCTCAAGATAAATCTTCTGAAGATTCACCGCTACCTGAGCCAACACATCCCACCTCTGCTCTATTTTAAAACGAAAAAAGTAATGCGTAGCTTCTTGTAATACCCCATGGAACTTATAAGTAGTTTTATCACGGGTTAGCCAGCCTTTTTTGGTAAGCGATTCCAACGCTTCTAAAAAACCACGATTACCTATCAACATTTTACCTAGACCTGCTGGAAGCTTCAAGGCTTTTTTTAAATCTATCCATTCTATCTCAAACGGTGGCAGCAATACAAACTGCTCTAGTACCCATTTTTCATTTTCAGACAAATCTCCAATATTCAACAAGGTAAGTACATGGGTAAACAAAGCTTTATCATCTTGAGGGCGATCTTCTAAAAGATGATCCGCAATTTGCCAATTGGTATTAGCCAACGGACTATGACGCATAAACTTATATAAATCTTTTACATTCCATTGATTATGTTGGTGTAAAATACGTGCTACGAGTCGCGACATCAGCGGTTGGTTACCCACCAAACCCAACAGTTTAGGTAAAAACTGATCTTCTTTGGCAGATAAATGTTCCTTGAAAAACAATTCTGACGATTGTTCTTCATCAAAATAAGCTACATCTATAGTTTGAAAATATTCTCCAGTATAAGCTTTGGTTGTGCTCACCAAAATGTCAAAATTGGCTGTTTCGTATAGGGTTTTAAACATCGCCAGATCAACCGAATCATACGCGTCTAACCCATCGACTATCAATAACTTTTTTCCGTCTAACTGTTCTAAAAACTTAACAATTCGTTCAAACTTAACTGACTTATATTCTTTGGTATATTGTTGCTGGTTATCCTCATCAAAAAAGCCAGCTACCAATGCATCTACCAGGCCTGCCCCACTACTTATCCAAGCTACATAAGCATACTCAGCAATGTAAGTATACACATACAACTTGCACAAGGTAGTTTTGCCCATTCCACTATTACCCTGCAAAAAAATAATCGGGACACCTTTTTTCTGTAATGCTTTGACGTGTAATAAATCTCTTTTGCGAAGTACTGCCTGATCAATGTCTAAAGGAGGAATGGGAGTGAGATAAGGGCTTGTATGATGATATTGAGATAGTTTTTCTACAAAATCAAGCACTTTCCAAGCGATTTCATAGGAGCCTTTTTCTAACTCATAATCATTGATTCGCCCCAATGTATGCTCATAACGATGGGCCTGAAAAGCCGATCGAAAAGCCTGAGCTACCCCTACGTGCACTTCGAAATAGTCACGACAAAGTTGCTCCACTACCTCGATTCCTTGCGCTATTTTTTTACGCAAAAACAAGGTTTTAATTCTGGATATCTTACGAGAAATGTCTTTTTTCACAGGGTTAGGGTTTGCTATCAAAGTTACCGTAAAACGATCAGGTTGGGCAACTCATAAGCAAAATAAGACAAGCAATATTTTCATCAAAATATTTATTTAATTAAGAAACTTGTTGAGTAAGTCTAAAGCTTATCAAGTTTCCTTTTTAAAAAAACATTTTATAACATAACTTTACCGCGATTTTTTAGAATACGTTCTCAAATATTTATAGAATATAGGTGCAAGTGTTGACAGGTAATTTACTCGATTTCTTTAACCTAAACGAAAACACCAAAACGTTAATTAAGAGCATTTATGATAGAAGCAAACAACCCTGATCTTAAATCCTGGGTAGAGGTACCCTCGAATAGTGACTTTCCGATTCAAAATCTACCCTTTGGTATATTTTCTATCAATAACGCTTCTCCTCGAGCAGGAGTAGCCATTGGTAATTTTGTGGTGGATTTAAGTGTATTATCAGAGTTGGGGTTCTTTGATCAATTAGAGCTTGCCGATAATACGGTATTCCATAAACAAGTATTGAACGACTTTATGGCATTGGGCAAGCCAGTTTGGACCGCAGTTCGTAATCGTATTTCTGAACTGCTCAGACATGACAACCCTGAGCTTCGTGACAACAGCGACGCAAAACGTCAGGTACTTTATCCACTCCCAATGGTACAAATGCACTTACCTGTGCAGATTGGAGATTATACCGATTTTTATTCTAGCATTGAGCATGCCACCAATGTAGGAACCATGTTTAGAGGCAAAGAAAATGCACTGCCCGCCAACTGGTTGCACTTGCCTATAGGCTACCATGGTAGAGCTTCCTCTATTGTAGTTTCTGGTACGCCTATTTATCGTCCCAAAGGACAAACTAAAGCCGATGATGCGGCTATGCCTACTTATCAGCCCAGTCGTTTACTCGACTTCGAGCTAGAGATGGCCTTTATTGTAGGGCAATCTACCAATATGGGAGAAAGCATCACTACCAAAAATGCAGAACAACACATTTTTGGAATGGTTTTGTTTAATGATTGGTCCGCGAGAGATATCCAAAAATGGGAATATGTACCCTTAGGCCCATTCTTGGGAAAAAGTTTTGCTTCTTCAATATCCCCTTGGATTGTTACCCTAGATGCATTAGACCCCTATCGGGTAGCTTCTCCTGAGCAAGAGCCAGAAGTACTCCCTTATTTACAATTTGAAGGTAAAAAGAATTTTGATATACAACTAGAGGTATCTATTCAGCCTGAGAATCAAGAAGAAAAGCTGATTTGTCAAAGTAACTTCAAGTACATGTATTGGAACATGGCCCAACAGCTCGCCCACCACACGGTGAATGGGTGCAACATAAATGTGGGTGATATGTGTGCTTCAGGTACAATTAGCGGGAAAGACGAAACAGCTTATGGTTCTATGCTGGAACTCACCTGGCGAGGCAGCAAGCCTATTGCAATGCCCGATGGCAGTGAGAGAAAGTTCATTCAAGACAACGATACTGTCATCATGCGAGGCTTTTGTCAAAAAGAAGGTTTTGCCCGTATTGGTTTTGGAGAAGTAACCGGCAAGGTATTTCCAGCCATCTAACTCTACCCAAATTCATAAAAAAAAGCTGTTTGGATGTCTTCCAAACAGCTTTTTTTATAAGAATGATGACCATCACAAACTTTATGATTCAAGACAACAGTAAAGAATCATTTATTACATCACTCGCGTAATGTCTTGGCCTTTTTTATAAATACATTTCTTCTGCATTCTACGTAATTCTATAGTAACAACACAATTTATCACATTTCAGAGCTTACCCTTGGTTGCTTTGAAATATCATACTAAATATCAGAAATCAATCAATGTTAGCATCAGAACTCATAGAAGAAGAATGTAATGATTATGATTATCAAATAATTTTAGCGTCACAGGAAGTCAATGTTTTGCACATTGCCAGCAAACAAGCTCTCGTATGTCAAATCAATGCCGACATTAATCTCAAAAAATTTAAAGAAGCCCTACTCCAACTCATTCCTATTGTACAGAAATTTAGAATCCGTCAGTTAATTGTTGATCGACGAAACATGTTTACCATCCATTTCCCTTCACTTGAATGGTTCTATTCAATTTGGCTTCCGCAAATGATTAAATCCGGAGTAAGAAAGTTCCACATTGTACTGCCTGAAAATGATCTTTTCAAGTTTAGCTTGCGCATTGGAAAACAAAAGATCATGAAAGAAAACCCTCAACTCTTGCACGAAAACCTGCCTCCCCACTTTTATAAAAACCTCCAGGAAGTCTTTCAAAATATTTAAAGCAAAATCCACTAAAATATTCTAGATTTATTAAAATCTGCATACTGTTTGAGTAGGTATCAAGGTGACTTGGCTATCTACTCATTTTTTTTGTATGTTAAATTTTTAATATCGTAGTTGATAAAGTAATTTGTAGGGAATTTGAATTCTCAATATATAGAATTTTGATTTATGGGTGTAAAAAGAAGGAAAGGCTTATCATATTTTATTCGTCTCGATTTTAGCAGTATACAAGGACGCATTACCATCGTATTTGCATTGCTTACGCTCATTATGCTTACAGTAGTGTTGCTCGTAAACTACACCTGGTTTAACAATAGTAAGCAACACAAAAAAATTATTACGACCGTTCAACCCATCCAGCGTCATGGGATTAGTTTGTTAAACACAGCCAAGCAAACTCAAATCAACCTACATAAATTTCTGATTTCAAAAGATACTACCTACAAAACCAGAAATCGACGCATTTGGCTGGTAACTATTCCAGCGCAAAAAGATTCATTGCTTTTTAACATCAACCAAACAGCCGAGGAAGATAATGCACGCCTCGCCTATGTAAATATTACTCAACGCCTCGAAGAACTTCGTCAATTACAAAAGCGAGCAGAATTGGTCTACGAACAAAAGGATGTTCCAGGCGTGATTCGCCAACTTATTGTTGCCGATTTACCTTTGGCTCTCAATGAACTCGAAAAAGCAACCACTAAACTAAATGGTCTGCAAAAAGATACTGAAATAAATTTGCTGGAAAGTTACAATCGCAGCAATCGTAATCGCTACATTATACTCTTGGTATCTTTGGTAATCCTTATTTTATTTCACTACTTCCTGGGCACCTTTATTATGAATGGGGTTATTACCAAATTACTCCCCATTAAAACCCAAATTGCTAATTTGAGCAAAGGGGATTTACCCCAACCTATGGAAGAAAAACCTGACGAGTTTCGTGCAACTATACGCTATTTGAATGTGCTTAATCGTAATCTAAAAATGGTAAAAGACTACGCCAATCAAGTAGGTGCAGGTAAGTTTGATTCAGACCTTACCATTTTCAATGAAGGAAGCGAGCTAGGAGCCTCGTTGAGCGATATGGGCCAAAGCTTACAGAAAGTGTACGATGAAGAACAATTGAGAATATGGATTACTGATGGCTTGGCCAAATTTGCTGAAATTCTACGCCAGAATAGTGATGACCTGGATCAATTATGCTATAAGGTCATTTCTCAACTGGTACAATATATTGACATAGTGCAAGGGGGTATTTTTATTCTGGATAATCATTCTGAAACCCCAGTATTCAACCTTAGAGCCTCTTATGCATATGACCGAATGAAGTTTACTGAACGTCAAGTCGCCGTAAACGAAGGGTTGATTAGCAGAGTATATTACGAAAAAGAGATGGTTTACTTAGAGGCCATTCCTGAAAACTACCTGTATGTAGAGTCTGGTTTGGGCAATACCGTTCCTAAAACTCTGGTACTGCTTCCTCTAAAAAATGATCAGGAAATAGAGGGGGTAGTTGAACTAGCTTCTTTTCGTGAATTTCTTCCCCATGAATTAGAATTTCTGCAACGTTTGAGTGAAAGTATTGCTGCCACTATTACTGTGGTGATTACGCATCAAAAGAATGAACGAATGTTGCTAGACTATCAAGAGATGACTTCTACTTTGAAGGAGCAGCAACTCGAATTACAACAAAACACCGAGGAGCTACACATAGCCAAACAGGAAATCAAAAAGCAACAAAAGGAAACACCAGAAAGTCATTAATTGCACAAAACATCTTTCAACCACCAGGATAGCCGATTATTTAACTTAGAATTTGAAAACATAACCTCAATATATTTATATTGAGAAATTATATATATAGCACCATTATCTCAACTTCGTAAAGGTGCTACGGTTCCTAATCACATTTAAAATGATCACGTTTTTACAAAACTATGCTAAGTTCATTTGCCTATTTTTGGCGTTGATGTGGGTACCTACCATATCTCCCCAGGCTCAACTCATGCCTCTTCAGGAGGAAGAAAACAGGTTTGATCAAGGCAAACTAGATATTGTTTGTCAATCTATCAAGTTTTATTTAAGTGCCAATGCCCATGTCAATGCCAGCAATGGTATCGATTGTAGCAGCATTGAAGCCATCGAGGCGAGCATACCAGGTGAATACAAGGCAACTGCACGTTTTTTTAAACTTTTCAAACGAAAACGTTATCGTAGCTATGGTCGTGGTAAACTTGAACGGAGATTACAAAAGCTCATCAAAGATATCGATACCGAGTTAAAAAAGATAAGAAAAGATGCTGCCTGGGACAACCAACGCAAACAATTGATGTTGAGCCTCGAGAAGGCCAAGAATGCGGTCATTAATCCTACTAGTACGCAATCACGCCCTGACTCTACCCCAACAAATGCTCAAGAAAACGATACCAATACAGTAAATACTCAACCTAAAAAAAGTACACCAAAACAAACTGAAGACGATACCATGAGTACAGTTTTATCAATTGTAGCCATATTAGCCTTAGGAGGATTGGCTTATTTCTTTTACCAGAAAATGAATGAACTGCAACAACAAATTGCAGATTTAGAAGAAGCTTTTCGTGAAAAGTATAGCCGATTAGACAACCGTCTGGATATGATGACTCCTATGAATGATTTTCGCTCGGTGTTTCCTCAAATCCAACAACTAAATAACGAAATCAATGGGTTAGATCAAGAAATTCAGGTACTCAAAACCAGAAATCAATTTAAAATCTCTCCTCAGGAGCTATACGCTAAACGCACTGAACATTTAGAAACTCATCATTATAGTCCTGAGATACAGATCTATTATGCCAAGTTCTCCCGAGAAGATAATGGGTTTGTTCACAATCATTTTAAAACGGAACCTAGTAAAGAAAATATTTACAAACTTGAAGTAAATGTAGATGATCCAGGTGAGGCTTTTTATCAGATTGTGAACCGAAACGAATACCATCATTTGGCATTAAATTATGAAGCATCTATGCTTGCTCCTGCCAATGAATATCTCAATCGTCCCTTCAATGCTTATCGAATTATTACAAAAAAGCCAGGAAAAGCTCGAAGGGAGAATGATGTTTGGGTAATCACCGAAAAAGCCCAACTTGAGTTTGAATAAAACTGTCAGGCTTCATAAATACTTTTTTCGGATATGTAAGCTTTTGAGCAAAAGTTGATTTATTTTTGACTACTTTGATCTAAAATACTCCGAATAACTAAGTAACATTTTACCGAAATTCATCGTTTATCTTGGGTGGAAGGACATTTTATATGCTTATACTTCCATACCATGCCTGATAATATTAAATCTTACTGGTAATATCACAGTGTAATATTTATTGGTCATATTTTTTATATTACAGGTTACTATTTTTTATTGTG
>DMXI01000641.1 GCA_003483885.1 Microscillaceae bacterium | reverse complement strand
TTGAACAAAAAATGAGGGCTTATTTGATGCTTGAGTCCTTCGAACTGGGCCTGTAGGCTTTCTTTTTTGAACTTTTCGGCTTCTATGCTCGAGTTGAGCCATTGCTGAATAAAATGGAGGCTTACTTGAACTCCAAAAATAATGGCTACTGCCAAAATCGTAATCGTAGAAGTAACGATGAGGTGGTAGCCCCCAATGCGATCATACGTGAGGTGCTCGTGAATTCGGTAAGATTTAATGGCTACATACGTTGGGTTTGTAACACCTAAAGCCATAATCGCAAACAAAGCAAATTGTACAATAAAACGTTTCCAAAGGTTTGTCTGCCACGAATAATGCTGCTCGAGCCAATTATGTGCACTTTTGCCCATCCACCATAAGCCATACATAATTAATGGAATGGCAATCAAAGATTTATAAGAGAAGTACATTCGCTCAAAATTGCTTTGAATGTAAATCATCAAATAAAGGCAAGCCCCTATGAGTAAAGGGGCTACATAATTGATCCATCGGTGAACCTGGCTATTCATCTTGTTTATTTATTTTTTTTGGTTTTGGTATCCAAAAAATCATTGACTTCAATATATTCAAAATCGAGCGCATCTTGAAACAAGTGCTGTAAAATGGGTACGTGGCCTGCTCCAAAAACCACTAAAACACGATCTCCATCTTCGGCCAGGCGCAATATATTGGTGTAAATTTTTAGGTTGCGTTCATACCAATTGGCCACTAAGTCAGTGCCAGGATAGGCTTTGTCTTTACCAATCTTGGCAAATAAACTCAAATACAAACCATTGCTTTTTTTGATAAATGCTGGACGATTCATATCAATTAGAAACTCGGTAATTGTGTGGTTTTTGAAATACGCTTCCCTGTTTTTCATTTCATTTTTAGCCCAGCCAAAGGCTTTGCTTAAAAGGTAGCTTTGGCTATTTGCCTGAGCGTATTTATTTACCTTTCCCATTGGAAACTGTCCTTGATGATCTACCATATATATTTTCTGATGCCCCAATTGCTTCGCCAAACGATATCCAATTTGTTGCCGCTCGTTTCGCTTCAATGTATGTTTTCCTTTCAAATACCGTTGGTAACGTACATTATGGATAGAATCATACTTAGGGGTGGACTCTAACATAATTTTGGTAGGTTTAAATTTAGCCAGTAAATCTACAAGTGCTTGCATCTCTTTTTGACGCTTAGGCTGTAGTACATCTTCTACCTTCATGTTTACCACGTCTTGCCCTGGGTTGCTAAAGTGGGTTGTACCCAAAATAGTTACCTTAATTTTCTTCTTAGGAGCTACCTCAAATCGTTCTACTACTTTGGTTGTTTGTGCTTGTAAAGAAAAAGCTACACCAATTAGCATCGCTAAAATATACATTAAGTTTTTCATGGATTAAATGGGTTTATGTTATTGTATATCACGGCTCAAAATTGGGGAGTTAGGTACATAAATGACAGGTGTTTGCCATGAAATGAGATATAGCCTGGGTGAAATGGGAATGCATCCAGATCAAATGTTTTTTCGTAAGTCCATAAAAAAGATACTCATGACGATAGGTGAAAACCAAGGTGAGACAAGTCTATCCTGTACCACGTTATGATGGTGGATTATCTGTAATGTTTTTACACTATGAACATACTAACTGCATATTTAAAATTTTGGCCTGCACTATTAATCAGTCTTACAGTATTATTTTCGGCTTGTAAAACTGATAATGCTTCAGAAGAAATAAGTTTGACTACATTGGAAGGCACTTGGGAATTTATTGGTTATCAGAGCGATAATGAAGTTTGGGATCGTGGAGATGACGATATTCAGGAAAATCCGGTAGTAGAATTTAAACAAGGGAGTTATGGAGGCTCTACTCCTCAAAACGCTTTTGCTGGAAGCTACGCACTTGTCGAAAACCAGGGGATGGTCATAAGTACCCCAAGTAGTACCTTGGCTAATGAAACCCAATGGGGTGCTCGTTTTTTGAGCAACTTGCCCAATGCCAGTCATTTTAGCATGCAAGCCAATCAATTGTACATTTACCTCAAAGGCATCGACGGAAAGATGGTTTTTCAGCAGAAAAAATGATGATAATGATTGAATAAAGCCTTGTTGGAGCCCAAAAATATATACCAGTTCGCAGATATTCAGATGGTTATGCTTCTTTTAAAGTTTTAAATGTTTTATTTTCTTTATATAATCTGATATCTATTATTCGCGGTCAAAAAGTTTGTACTGCGAACCGGCTAATTTGGTGCTTGCGGCATTTTGAATTGATAGTTAATAATTGGTAATATTAAATCTACAGTTCATAGTCCACCAAAATTAAATGAAAAGCTTTTTTGAATTAAAAATGAAAAACGTAAAATGAAAAGTGCCGTGATGCATTGCGAATTAATTAATCATCAAACATCAAACATCAATAATTAAAAATTAACCATTTACCACTAATCACTTACCATTATAATTTATCCATTCATAATTCATAATTGAAAACTCATCATTTAAAAATTTACTTTCTTACTCTTCGCTCCATTTTGATATCCTGAAGCTCATCTTCTAAGCGAGAAAATGCCAATTTTAACTCCTGAAGAGAGGTCACATTATCATCGGGCATGTCTTTACTAATATAAGCGGCAAACTTCCAGATTTCGACTACTTCATCGGCAGGCACTTCGTATGGCTGATAAGCAATGTTAGAAGATTTCAACAAGAAAGTACCACGATCGTTGATCTTATTAAATACTCTTTTGAGTACTACCCCGTCGTTTTTAGCTACCACAATACAAGTTTGGCCATCTTTTACTTCATTCCAGTTGGCTACATACTCTCCTATTACTATAGACTCAGGCAATAAAGGTAACATAGATTCACCAGCAATCTCGAAAGCACGATAGGTGCGTCCTTTGGGTAAAAATGGTAATTGATACTTAGGGAGGTCTTTCAGATACTCAGCATCGGCATAGCCTTTAGTATAACCCGCAGCGGCTTTTTCAGGCACAAGCTCGATGTTTTCGTTGTCTTCCCGGTCAGTAGTGATCGTAAGAATTCGTAAATTTTCAGCAGAAGCGTATTTTTTCACTTCTTTTTGTTGCTGAAGGTCTACATCGCCCAATGTTGCTAATTCGACATTTAGCAATTGATCTAGTGTAATGTTAAAATACTGAGCAATACGATTCATCACTACCAACTTAGGCTCAGCACGCCCATCTTCGTAGGAAGAAATGGCACTACGTGTAATTCCAAGGGCATTTGCCAGATTTTCCTGGGTCTGCTTCCCATTTCTTTCTCTTATATGTTTTTGAGCAAAAATTTAAAACACTTAAGAGAAAGAAATGGGAAGCAGACCCAGGAAAATCTGGCAAATGCCCTTGGAATTACACGTAGTGCCATT
>DMXI01000432.1 GCA_003483885.1 Microscillaceae bacterium | reverse complement strand
CTGGCGAATGGCTTCCTCAAGCCACTTTAGATGCCTTCAATGAATATTTGGTAGGTATCAAAGGGCCATTGACAACTCCTGTAGGTGGCGGTATCCGTTCCCTAAATGTGGCACTTCGTCAGAAGCTAGACTTGTATGCCTGCGTGCGTCCCGTACGTTGGTTCGACGGCGTTCCTTCTCCTGTAAAACGTCCAGACCTTACCAACATGGTCATTTTCCGTGAAAACACCGAAGATGTATATGCAGGTATCGAGTGGATGAACGGTGAAGAAGGTACCCAGAAAGTAAAAGACTTTTTGATCGGTGAGATGGGCGTAGACAAAATCCGTTTCCCTGAAACCGCTTCATTTGGTATTAAGCCTATCTCAGTGGAAGGTACCGAGCGTTTGGTTCGATCTGCTATTGAGTACGCTATTAAGCAAAAACGTCCTACTGTTACTTTAGTACACAAAGGTAACATTATGAAATTTACCGAAGGTGCTTTCAAAAACTGGGGATATGAGCTTGCCGAGCGTGAGTATGGCGATAAAGTATTTACCTGGGCACAGTACGATCGTATTGCAGATGCTGAAGGCAAAGATGCCGCTAACAAAGCGCAAGCTGATGCTGAAGCCGCAGGTAAAATCATTGTAAAAGATGTGATTGCTGATGCTTTCTTGCAGCAAATCTTAACTCGCCCTGCCGAGTATGATGTAATTGCTACAATGAACCTAAACGGTGACTATATCTCTGATGCCTTGGCGGCAATTGTAGGAGGTATTGGTATTGCTCCTGGTGCAAACATCAACTATGTAAGTGGCCGTGCTATTTTTGAAGCTACCCACGGTACTGCGCCTAAATATGCTGGTTTGGATAAAGTAAATCCAGGTTCAGTAATCTTGTCAGGAGCCATGATGCTTGAGCACTTAGGTTGGACTGAAGCTGCCGACTTGATCTACAAAGGGTTGGCTGGGGCCATTGGTGCCAAAAAGGTAACCTATGACTTTGAGCGTTTGATGGAAGGTGCAACCTTGTTGAAAACCTCTGAGTTTGGTACTGAGGTGATTGCACATATGTAATCATTGATAAGAAAGTAAAAGTGATGAGTAGTGAGTTTACTACCCATCATGCAAATAATTAAGGCAACATATGAGCAATCATGGTTGCCTTTTTTTATTTCAAGTGAATAATTTCAACATTAGGATCAACTGCCTGAAAGTATTCGGCCAGTAATCTGCGATGGCATTTTTCGGCAGTGTGTTCACTGCATAGCAAGCAGTTTTGGTGTAGTTTTTCAATCTCTACTTTAGTTTTTATTTTTCTGATATCTAATAAATTCAAATACTCATCTTCATATTCTGGCCAGGTGAGTTGCCCTTTCCGATACTTTGATAGCAATTCTTTGGTAGGGGCAAAATCAAGCTGGTGTTTGTAAGGGATATTGACGATTTCCTTTGCAAAAAAAGCCAAATCATTGCCTTTGGCAAAACCCGACAATTGTGAGGTATTGTTCACCCGAGTATCTACCAGATGCTTGACTTCATTCGTTTTCAAGAGTTTGAAAAACTGCTGGGCACTTTTTTTAGTAAACCCAATGGTAAATAGCTTAATCATAGTACGTTATTTTTATAAGTTTTCTTCAGTGATAGAAATCGAGCCGACTTCATATACTATTTATTAGGTATTGGAGTAAAGATGAGCAGTGATGGTACCGCCAACGAATTTATAGGCAAAATGCCCAATAATATACTTAATTGATTGTTAGAAGGTTTTCTACCTGATTAGGAAAATTGAAACTTATAAGATGAATGCCTGGCAGTGAGAATGTAATAATGATAAGTGATGATTATTAATCTCTTACGACCATTGTATGAGAGAGGGAGTCATGCCAGCCTGAAGTTTCGGCATTTAAAAATGTAAAAGCTTCAAATGGAATAAAACGGCATAATGATCTTACTAAAATTGCATCAAAACCTGGTTTTTCTCCATTTAGTTTCACCACACTGCTTTGAGTAAGCATCTTGGCCAATGTTTTTCCAGTCAAAGTTTCTAGAATGGTATAATAGGCAATGAGGAAAAGGTAATAAATAACATATGCCTGAATAATATTGATGTTTTCTAATACTGAGGGAGATATTTTATAGGTTAACCAACCAATACCAAATAAAATAATAATACTGGCAATTCCATCAAATATGCTATGGAATAACCTCATTCCAAAGCCAGCTCTTCGGTTTTCGAGGTCCTCGAAATATAGTTTCTGGGCCCATTCAGTGGCTAATCTTGGGTTTTCTTCAAAGGATATGCATTCTCCTTCAAAATCGGCTACACGATTTGTGAGTCCACAGAGGATACCTTTTTCAAAATCAACTTTCTGATTACTGCATATCCTACAGTATGCTAATTGTTCGTCTTTGATCATTGCTTTCTGAAAATTTTAGATGTTATATTCATGTATACTTGTTTTAGGTAGCTCAATGGACGTGGAATGAAGTTTTTATGGCTTATTTTATCAATAATGCTTAGGGAATGACTGAAACTCTTTGCCATCATATTGGATTATAAAACAATAAATCGTTTATTTTTCTCCAGCATGAGTGGTTGGATGGTATATAAGGTGGAATAAAAGATATAAAAAGAACCGTAAAAAATAATGAGATGAAAAAGCAACCCATCATTATTATTGGAGCAGGCCTTACTGGTTTAGCTACTGCTTGGTTATTGAAAAAACAAGGGATCAATGCTTTGGTATTGGAAGCCCGCGAAAGCGTAGGAGGACGAATAGAGACAATCACAGGGGCGAATGGTACACCCATTGAAATGGGCGCTACCTGGTTTGGAGGTAAGCATCAGTTTTTGGTAAACTTGCTTAAAGAACTGCAAATCGCGGCTTTTCCTCAGTTTCAGCAAGGCAAAGGATTGTTTGAATCTATGTCGTTTACCCCCGCCCAAGAGTTTGATATGCCCCAAGGCGAAGAACCCAGTTATCGCATTGCAGGAGGCACCCAAACCGTGATTCAGACATTGAAAGAAAGCTTGAATGCTGAGCAAATTATTACTGGAGCAAAAGTTCATACCATTGTCCAGCAGACGAGAGGCTTGCAGGTGTTTACCCAAGATACCCAATACCTGGCCGAACAGGTCATTTCTACGCTACCACCCAAGTTATTGGTTGAAACCGTGGAATTTTCTCCAGCATTGCCAGAGTCCATCGCTAATTTATGTGCCAATACCCACACCTGGATGGGAGAATCCATCAAATTTGCGGTAGAATATAGCACTCCTTTTTGGAGAGAGCGAGGTTTTTCAGGGGCCATATTTAGTCAGGTAGGCATTGCCAACGAAGTACACGACCATACCAACTTGGAGGAGAATACTTTTGCCTTGAAGGGGTTTTTATCAGGCGGGAGCCGCCAAATGACCAAGGCCCAACGCGAAGCTGAGGTACTTAAGCAACTGGAGCGATTATTTGGCAAGGTAGCTCTGGAGTATACTGGCTATTACGAAAAAGTATGGGCCAACGAACCTTTTACTACGGATCGGGTAAACGAGTACTTACTACCTCATCAAAACAACGGCCACCCTGTGTTCCAAAATGCTTTATTGGATGACCGTTTCGTGATTGCGGGAACAGAAACGTCCCCCGTTTTTGGTGGTTATATGGATGGTGCGGTGCATTCGGCTCACTTGGTAGTAGAGCGTTTGGCAGAAAAGCTAAAGGTGAAGGGTGAAGTTTGAGTCTACTGTGCTGCCTCATAAGCTTCTTTCAGCCAGCCCAATAGCTCCTCATCTACTTCCTCTACTTTGGTTAGCCTTACCCGATGAGTACACATGGTGCCAAAAGGGCCAGAATTTTCTAATCTTTCGGTGGTGGGCTTTCCTTTAATTTTGAGACCTAAATCTATGCGGGTTTTGGTGGCAGGCTTGATAAGGGCAAACTGCTTTTTGCGGATCATACTCACGCTATCCTTTTTAGGAGTTTGAGTGATGTCGTTACCAAATTGGGTGATGTGTTCTACCAGCCTTTCGTAGATGGGTTTCAATACCTCTTTGCCTTTGTATTGGTTGGCCAGCAAATCAGCATCATCTATAGAGCCAGCATCGGCTGCTCGGGCTTTGAGGGCTACGAAGTTGGCAAAGCCATGGGTAAAACCGTGTTCGGACTTCAGGAAATCCATGATGGCTTTATGTTTCTCGATTTTTGCTTTTTTTACTACTTCAATCCAGTGCTCTAATGATTGCCCGGTTTTTTCTAATAATCCTTTTTCCATTGTGTATAAAGTTTAAGTTTTTGATTCTGTGGCTAAATGAAGCCAGCATTTAAAAGCACAAGTAGCTTCTATCAATCACATAAAGCGAATGTTACCACGCCCCCAGAATAGCCCCCATCACTGTCAAGGCTACGATACAATAGCCCGCATTTACTGCGTAGGCGCGCATAGTTTGCATTTCGAACAAGTATAATATACCCAATAAGGTAGCTACCCAACCTACCCCAGCTAATAAACCCGCCATGAGGCCAAATATAAAAGTAGCTTTGACTCCAATAAACATTTCAAGCGTGAAGGCGGCAATAAAGGCCAGCAGTAAAGAGATGCCAAAGGTTTTGGGGATGCTTCGTTTTTTGAGGTCTTCTTCGGTAAAATGAAAGGCCTTCATCCATACTTTGCCAAAGAGAGGGCCATACCAAATACCACCTACCAAAAAGGCAGAAATGGCAGCCACCGCTACCGAAAGCCAATTGATGTGAGAGAATGCACTTGCTAATTCCATAATTGTCTAGGGTTTGTGTTATCAATTCAATTATGATACAATGTTAGCAAAGTGGACAAGCAATGTATTGTAAAAAATTAACCACAAGTGATTTAGGCTAACTTTCTTCTCGGTCTAATGGGAAAAAATTGCCTTCGTCGTTGTTCAAATCTTTCTCTAAAAACTCTTGAGGATTGAAACCAGAAAAGTGTCGAAACTCTTTGATAAAATGAGATTGGTCAGAATAACCGCAATCATAGGCTACTTGTGCCCAAGGCAAGCGTTCTTCTTTTTTTATTTTGCCTAGTATCTCGTTGAAGCGCAAGATGCGGTGATAGTACTTGGGGGTAAGCCCTACGTATTTTTTAAACTGATTGATGAGGTGTTTTTGGGTGCTGGGATAATTTTCAATGATATCATAATGATTGGCCACGGGCGCTTGCTGAAGCTGGGTTAACAAGCTAATCAAATCCTGTGGTGGGAGTTTTTGTTCGTTATATCGTTGGGTGAGCCATTGCTGGGCCAAGCTAAACTTTTCGGCAGAGGATGCTGGCTGGAGCAGAGCAGCTTGCAAATCTACTAGCTCATTGCCCAGTATTTGGGTAGAGTCAACTACTTGCTCGGTAAGCTGCTGCATCGGAAAGTGAAAGAATGGAAAAGCACCATAAGGTTTAAATTGAATTACAAACATTTCGGAATCCTGGTGAGCCGAAATCGAAATGTAGTGCCGATGCTGCCCCGAAATCCATACTTTAGTATAGTGGGCGTTGGGTTGCAACGTGTCGTTATCATAAGTATGGCGCTCGAAACCATCCAATTCAAAAATGACATAAATGTGCCCAGTGGGCACCACCCGTTCAATAGAATGATCAGGTTTGAAATGTTTGTAATGAAAAATAGCTTCTACGTATTGGTTCAAAGGAGGGGAGAGGGGAGCGTTTTCGAAGATCATAGGTTTTTTAATTCAATATAAGGGAATTATTGAAGAAAAATGAAAGTAGTTCTAGGACTAATTTGATAAAAACAAAATACTAATCCCTGATTGGTTGATATTCCCAATAAGTGGTGAATATCAGCCATCAAGTGTATTGCCCTCTGCCTTTCAATGTAGTTAGTGTACTTGAAAAACGAAAATTTGGATGGTCAACAGGCTTTATGAAGTATGCCTTAATCTGGCTAAAACATTGCCTACTACCACTGATAAATGATACCTAATAAGTATTAGGGTGTCTATAATTGTGATCATTGCAAGCAGGCTTTTTTCGTTGTATAAGTTGGAAAAAGCTTTTACTTTGGTGGTATGAAAGATTGTATTTATAAGTATAGTTTCCATCGTAACAATGGACTTTTAAAGCATAAGTATAGATACTCTGACCTTCGTTTTGGTCTTCCCTCTCTTTTACATAGATCTTTCCAATCTTTGACCAAGACAAACGCCTTCTAAACAACATCAATGGCTTATAAATAGTGATTCCGTTTTCATTGATCTTGAAAACGTGGGTTGTGTAAGCAAAAAATAGCGGTACAAAGCCAAAGGTAAAAAATTCGTATAGCTTAATGACAAACTTGGCAGTTTCATCAGGTCTGATAGCAAGCGTCATTGGAAGATAAATGATTAAGATAAGTGCATACTTAAATGCAAAAATTATATAATATTCTAATGGAGGTAAAAACCATTTGGTGGGAATCGTTTGTTCTTCTTTCATAAGTTTGATCTTTTGATAGTATAATAATATACGTACAAACTATTGAAAAGAGTTGCAATTTTGCGATAGCCTGGAGGTGGTTATTGAGGTATAGATTTACAAAACCAGCTTCTGGTCAAACTCCAAAAAGTAAGGATAACCGAGTGAGGTCATAATCATAGTAGCGTTGTTTTGACGGCATTTTTCATCCATCAGTTCGCAAGCTTTTTGAATGTTACCTTCGTCGAGGTGACTAAAAGGCTCATCCAATAATAAAACCTGAAAAGGCTGAATCAAAGCTCGGATAATGGCTACCCGTTGGCGCTCACCGTAAGAAAGCAATGCCGCTTTTTTGTCGAGTACGTGGGTTACACCCAATAGCTCGGCCATACGGCTAATTTCTTCTTCCAGATTGTCTTTATAGAGTACTGCCTTTACCTGAATGTTTTCGCGGGCAGTCAGGTCCATAAATAGGCGCAAGTCTTGAAAAACAATCGAGATGTCTTGTTGACGCATGCCAGCCCAGCGCGATTTTTTGATTTGGGGAATGTCTTGCCCATCAATCAATACTTCTCCTTCGTAATCGTGGCGAATACCGTACAAAATATGAATAAAGGTGGATTTACCTTTGCCCGAAGGAGCGTGTACCTGATAGCGTTTGCCTGGTTCAAAAGCAACCGAAGTACTCCATATTTCTGAATTACCTTCCAGCACGTGGGCCAATGGCTCGGGTACTACTTGATTGAGCTGAATTTTCATAAATACAAATGATTATTTATTGGTGTCTATTTGCTGAAATATCAGTGAGGGGAAGTTTTTGAATTATACTGGTTTAGACAAAGTATTAGAGTAGATGAAGCGCCAATAAAAAATGATTAATTGTTAATCACAAAATTCATAATTAACAATTAATCATTCATAATTTAAGGCCTATTGTCCAGAGAAAATCTCAGGCAGGCTCATCACCGATTTATCCATTTCCCGCAACATTTCCATCAAAGCTCTCAACGAGTTCTTTTCTTTGTCGGTAAAATTAATAATTACCTTGGTAGTAGACAGGTTTTTTTGGGCCGGAGTGGTTTGGATTGAAAACGACTCAATGGGCGAGTTCATCTTTTTAAGGGTAGGGCCGAGGCCAAAGGGTACCAAATCTAAGTTTTCATTCGGAAACTTATTAAGGTTTTCCTTTTTGATATCTGTAAACAGCGAGAAAGCACTGTTTTTACCCAAGTTGACAAATTGCTCATCCAAGCGAGCCCCTTTGTTTTCCATTACATAATCTTTCACTGTTTTGGTCCAGGTGCCAAACAGCATTTTGTCTTTTACAAACAAATAGTTGATGTTATCACCCATTTTAAAGGTGTAGACTTCACCATCCTGTTCAATATTACCATTGCTGGATAGTTTGCCCAATAGCTTATCCAACGACTCCATATTGTGGATTTCGGCCCCTAATAAGAACTTATAATTGATCTTGGTAGCCGTTCTGGATTCAGGATTCCCTTCCGCGTCTACAGTTTGCTCTGTTACCTCAGTTTTGCTAATGTCTATCAAAGAGCCCATCAGGTCACCACTGAGCATATCAAACATTTGAGTAGTATTGAGTCCAGTGTTACGTTTTAGCCAGGAATTAATCTGCTTGTTAAGGCCAAAGCTGTTTAAGATTTGCTCAAAGCCTTGTGGGTGTAGCCCCAGGCCTAACAACAACATAGGCTCTTTGGCTGGAATGTGTGCCAGTAACTTATTATCAATATTACTTTTAAACAGACCCTTGTATTGGCTAAGGGCTTTGGTCATGTGCCAACGGATGTCGGTAGAGGTTTTGCCTTTCTCAAAAGTTGTTACCCCAGTAATGTAGTTTTCTTTAAAGTTGATTCCGGCAAAATCCAGGTAGTTTGAATAAAATTTAAGCGTAGGATTTTTCTTTAATTGCTCTACCGTATTTCCCCAGTTTAGCCACGCCGCTGCATCATAAGGTTGGCTTTCCAGTTCTACAAAGTATTTATTATTGCTCTCCAATGATTCGTCTTCAGGTTGATCGCGTAGTCTGAGCAGGCGTTTTACCCACTCTTTTTCGGGGGCTGCAATGTTTGCTCCGAGCATGATTACTGCACGGTTGGCCCAGCCGACAATGACTTTTTTCTCTATGATGGCGTACTTTACACCTTCGGCCGATTTAATTTCTAGAGGGCTTTTGGCAGGAGCTTTTCTCAGAAAAGCATCAAACTTACTTTCATCACTGAGCATAAAAGTAAGTCCAGCGTAATTGTTCTTGATGTCCTTGGGGTCCCACTTGGCAAAGATGTAGGCTTTTTTGGTAAAATCTACCCCAGAGTTTTGAACACGTTTGGTGTCTTCATCCAATAAATCTTTGAGGGTCACCAACTTACCTGTCATTTTTTTTAGATCCAGGCAAATAACCGCTGAAGCATCTTTGGGAATAAATTTGCTGTTTTTGGGAGGTTTACCACAACTACTGAGTAACAATCCTAGAGTTACGATCATTAACAAAGCGCGCAAAATACGAGATTGATAAAAGTTTGTTAGTTTCTGAAAGTAACGAAGACTATTCGAGTCATTCAGGATTTTCATAGTTTTGAAAAGTTTAAAGTACGATCATGAAGTCTACAATAATATAGATTATTGTAGACTTTAAGAAATTTTTGCAGGCCAATTTGAGGGCATTACACCATCCCAAAAATCTGTATTGTCCAAAATCAAAAAATGCCTGTTCTATTCAAAGACACAGGCAATATTGGTCAAATACTTTATAAGTAGGGGCCAATTTATTTGCCCTTACGTGCGCTTTTCAGCAAATCTTTTTTCAGGCTGTTAAACAAAACTACCAAGGCATTTTCACGATCGTTTTTAAAATTGACTACAAACTTGGCCTGAATAGCCTTTTTGTTAGCATTGGTAAAGTAAAGCCGAATGTTATTTGTAGGTGGAAACTGAATGTCTTTGAGCATCTTGATAAAGGCGGCTGATTGTCCAAGTTTTTCAGTAAAATTGGCATTGGCCTGAATCGCTCCACTTTTGTTTTGCATAAATTGGATCAAGTTGCTGTTTTGCATTTTTTTGCCATCTAATATAGCCTGACGCAACTTGGCACTATTGGTAAAATAAAGCACCTTGTCGGTTTCGATCATAAACAACTCCTTGTAAAATGTAAAGTGAGTTCCATCTCTTTGTACCAAACCACTCTGCAAAAAGGTACTCATCAAACGTTTGTAAACAGCTTCATTTTCTACCCCAATGGCAAATACGTAATCGGCTACTGGACGATTTTCCTTTTCTACATATACTTCCTTGGTATACTCGTCTACAATCTTCTTTTCTCGTTCCTCTATCCGAATATCGCTTAGGCCAAATACAATTTCGCCATCCAGCATATTAGAAATTTCCTCCAGGGTAACTCCCAAAGGTTTCAAGCTTTTATTGACCCGGTTATACAATTTTTTATCCTTGAGCAATTGTTTTACCCCAGTCATACTAAAGCTGGAAGCTGCTAAGATAATGGGCTGATCCAACGGAATACTGTTCACGATTTTGCCAGTAATTTCGGATTTAAACAGCTCGTTGTATCGCTTTAGGGTGCTGTCTCCAGCAAAATAATCAATGTCTACCTCAATCTTTCCTTTGCGATAATTGGTGAAAAAATGGCAATAGTTATCGGTCAAGTCAGATTTATCAGTGATCATTTGCAGGGTTTTACCTTTGTTGAGCTCGCCCATATTGAGCCACAGCCCCATATCCGATTTGGTTTTCTGAAATGTCTTGAAGTTTTTACTCGCGTGTACCAGCTGTTTGGAGTTGCTCAGGTTATGCAAGCGAAATAGCTCTTCTTTCAGGCTTTGGGTGTCCTTGATTTTGACCGAAGTGAGAAAAAGAAGGTTTTTGTCGCTCCAGCCCAAGATATTGCCGCTGCCCAGCTCTACAAATTTGATGTTTTTCTCTTGGGAAACGGTTATTTTAGCATCTACTTTTTTGATAAAGCTTTCCAGCTTTTTAGCGCTCTCAAGAGGGAGTGCCAAAGCAAAATAATTTTTGTTCAAGGCAGTTTTTCCTCCAAAAATGTATGGAGTCAGGAAATTGATCCCTGTGTTTTTCATTTCACTGAAATTGTCCTTGCTTTGGTTGCCCAATACCTCACCTACCAAATCATTGAGAAAGGTTTTACGCTGAGGAATTTTGAGGCCAATTTTGATCATATTGGCTTTTCCTACAAAGGAAGCATTTTGGGGAATTACGGTGAGATGAGTTGATTTTGTACAAGCACTCAGGCAAATGACCGCCAATAGCAAATACAGCAATGGCGTTTTAAATAAAGTCAGGTGGTCTTTTTTCATTATTAAAATTATATGCACTATTTTACTAGATTGGGAGCTTCCCATTCATTGTCAATATGGTTTGATCAATAGAAAACCTAGCACTTAATAATATAACACATATCGTACGAAAGTATTGTAAAACTGACTTTCGTTCTGATTTTTAACTAAAGATTAAAAAATGACTGGGTTATATTGTTTTGGAAAACAGAAAAAACAGGACTTTTTTCAGCTATTCTTTCAGTATAGCACAAAAATAGCATTTTTTTAGAGTGGAAAGCAGGATAGCAAGCGAGAGATTTATTTTTTATTTTTGAATAAGAAGCAGGCCTTTAGCCATAAGCTGAAGGCCAACCTCTAATGACTAATTTTTTCTTCTACGTTTCTTTTCTTTTTTGATTAGCATAAACTCACGACTACTTTGGCCCGCTACTGAGGTGTTTTCGTCGGCGCGGCGAATGAGATAAGGCATGACCGAAGCTATTGGACCATAGGGCACATATTTGGCCACATTATAACCTGCTTTGGCCAGATTAAAAGAAATATGATCACTCATCCCAAACAATTGTGAAAAATAGATATTAGGATCGTTTTTGGGAAGTTGGTATTGCTCAATGAGTTGGGTTAGCAGCAAGCTACTTTGTTCGTTGTGGGTACCCGCACAAAGCGCAATTCGATGGCGGTTTTCCATACAAAATCGTAACCCTTCATCGAAATCTTGATCCGAAGCCGCCTTATTTGGTTGGATGGGGTCGGCATATCCCTTTTCTTCGGCGCGAGCCCGTTCTTTTTCCATATAAGCCCCTCTTACCAATTTGGCCCCCAACCAGTAATTGGCTTGTTCGGCTTCTTCAAAGGCGGCTTGGAGGTTGCCCAAAGAAGCAGTGCGATACATTTGGTAGGTGTTATACACAATGGGTGCTTCCTGGTTGTATTGGCGCATCATGGTGTAGGTAAGCTCATCTATAGTATCTTGAATCCAGGTTTCTTCGCCATCTATAAAGATGCGTACCTGGTGCTCAAAAGCCTTTTGGCAAATTTGATTAACTCGCTCTTGAGCCCGTTTCCAGGCTTGTTGTTCGGCTTCGGTGAGTGGTTCTTTCGCCTGAATTTTGGCCATCAAGTCAAACGACGCTACTCCCGTCATTTTGAATACACTAAAAGGAATTTTTTCGGGTTGCTGACTGGCTTTTTCAATGGTAAGAATGGTTTCCTGCATCGTGTGATCAAAGCTGGCTTCATTTTTTTCGCCCTCCACCGAATAATCCAGGATAGTACCAATATTGTATTTATCCAAGGTATTGATGGTCTGTTGGGAATCTTCAATACTTTGCCCGCCACAAAAATGCGCAAATACTGTGTTTTTTACGGCCCATTTCACGATCGGTACCCTGAGTTTAAAAGCCCATTTCACAAAACCAGTTCCGGTTTTTACCATCCAGCGACGGTTCATCATCGAAAACAACCAATACATTTTCCGCAATTCCTGATTAGATTTATGGGCAAATGCAATAGAAGTATCTTCGAACGATAATGGTGTGTTTTGTTCCTTTAATTGTGTGATGTCCATTGTACAAATAGTATCAAAAATGTAAGGCTGCAAAGATCAGTGAAAATGACGAAATAAGGAATGTTTTGTAATATTTTCAGTTAAAAAAAGCCAAAGTTTGGTGGTTTGGCGTGCATCCCAAGTATTATTTTGACTTTAAATAATAAACGATTGACTTCTTTGTAAATCACTTGAAAGCTCATCAAATTCAATACGGTTGCTTGCTATAGTATAGTATGTGCTCACAATTTTATTTTACCTACATCATAGGTCTGAAAATATTTGATGTGGAAGTTGTAGGTTTGGGGTAGCTTTTACAGGTTTGATAGGCATAGTTGAGTTTTCTTAGAGCTACAAGCTCGCACTAGCGGGGGCCAGATAGTCTCCTCTTCGTCCTGGCTCCGCCAAATAAGTTGGTTGATTATTGGGACCTCAGGCTATTGATAATGCGACTAAATTTGAATAGAATTTAATTTAACGTATTCGAGAGCAAATAGTACACTCTTGTAGAAGTATAAGCCTGAGCAAATTTGTTTAAATAACTTTTAATTTTATTTATAATCCAATCAATACCAACCTCAGTAGCCTCTACTTGTAAAAAATCTATATCTGGAACAATGAACTTAGACATTACAGGTCTTTGAGTGCTCCGTTCAATTAATTCTAGTAAAGTATTGATTAGTTTAAGTAACTTTTTATTATACTCAACATTCTCTACGACTAATTTTAGTTGCTCTATATCTATTTTAAATTTTCGCCAATTATCTTGAAATGCCTTATATTTTATTTTCCCCTCTTCCATATGTTTAAGTCTAATGACGTTTCGACTTTGGTTTAAGATAATTAAGTTCTCTCCAATTGTATCTTGTGATACTCGGAATAAAGGGTCAAGTATATGAGTAATAACAAATTCTGTAGTAAAGATTGAATTGTCATTCTGTATACTTGTAATGATTTCTTCTAGATTAGTTTTATTCTTCATAGTTTCTATTTTGAAAAAAACACATCCTCCTCTATCCTCCTTGATTTGCATCTGTTATAAGCCTCTCCAATTCTTTGATCAAACTGTATATTCTGAAGGCAATTTTACCAATTATATCTTTACGATAATCAACAATATATGTACTATCAGCGATTGATATTTTTTCATAACGACTTGGAAATTTTGATCGATGCTTATGTTGTGGCTCTTTGTAACAATCGTCAAGTAAATCTTTAAGAGAAGTCTCCAATGTTGTCAAAAATGATGGTACGTGAGTTTTTGATGGCTAAAATCCAGACTGTTCACCATTTTCCCAAAAAACCGAGCGTTCAATAAAGTAAGTGCACTGAGTGTTCACCAAATTTCCCCAAAAACCGACTGTTCACTAAAACTCTCTTTTGTCTAAGTACTCAACTTTAGGATTAACTAATGCCCAAAAACAAAAAACTTCTCAAATTTGAGAAGTTTTTCAATGCCCCTGGGTATAAGGCGAGCTTAAGTATCAAGTATTGAAAGCGCCTACCAAAACACCAAACTAGGAATCGTGATAAACACCGAAAAGCGATGACGGGTAGGAGCGGTACCTCCCTCAAAACGAGCAATTTGATTGAATTGGTAGCCGTAAGTCAAATGAAAAAGCTTGACAATGTTGAGTCCGATTTCGGGGGTAAATACCAAACGATGGCCTCGCTTGGGATAATAGTTAAGATTGAGACTGGAAGTAAAAACGCCTAACCAGGTGGCTCCCAGGCTAACTTTAGGCGATATTTCATCTCCGCCAATTTCAACACCAGCTGCCACTCCCCAATTAGGAGCAACGATGTCGTGGCTGTCGTAAGTACCAATACCTGCCAAAATCTCTATCCAGCGGTTGTCGTCTATAAGGGTAGTACCTAACTTGAGTACACGAGTATTTTCTTGAGCTTTGGCCGACGGGGGCACTAGCAGAAAGATGACCAGTGCGCAAGTCAAGGCCTTGAATGTATAAGAAATGATTGTTTTCATTGTGTTGTTGGGTGATATTTAGTGTATAAATACTGGAATGGTTAAAAACACCGAAATACGGTGCTTGCTTACATCGCGACGGCCTTCGTAAAACGAGACCTGATTCAGCTGATATCCATAGGTGACATGGGCCAGCTTAAGAATATTCAGGCCAATTTCGGGAGTAAACACGATGCGATGGCTCCGCTTGGCATAGTAGCTTAGGTTTAAGCTGGTAGTAAAAATCATTCCCCAGGTAGCACCCAGGCTAACTTTAGGTACTATTTCTTTGCTGTTAAACTCAAATCCAGCTGCTATTCCCCAACCCGATTCAAACATTCCCAATTCATTGCCAGGTATATTGCCAACTCCGTACAAAACTTCGCCCCATTGGTTGTTATTTACGGTAGAGGTGCCCAGCTTGAGAACCGAAACATTTTGGGCATGAAGGGTAGACGTCGCCCCCAGGCATATGAGGCATAGTGTACAAAATAATGATATCCTTTTCATAGTGTAGTATGTACAATATTGTGTGTTTGTTGCTGCTATTTTCTTCTTGGTATTTTTTTCTGGTTTTCTCTCAGCTTTAAGGTTTAAACCAAACCAGTGGAACTGTCAGGAAAAATGAAAGACGATGAGGATTTCCCGGTCTACCATCTCTTCTAAACGAGTTGAAACGGTACCCATAAGTCACGTGTAGCAGTTTGAGCAAAGCCCCGCCAATCTCTGGGGTAAAAGCAAACTTTTGCTCACGTTCATGGAAGTAATTTACATTGAGGCTTCCTGTAAGCGAAAATGGTCCACCTGTATTGAGTCCTACACTCAACTTAGGAGACAATTCGTTATCATCGCTTTCTATGCCTAAGGCAATGCCCAGAGAAGTGGATTCTACTCCGAAGAAATCCAGTGGGTTGTTGTCACTAAGGTCAAAACCATAGCCTACCATAATTTCTCGCCAAGTATTACGGTCTTGCGAAGTAATGCCTAATTTAATGACTGGTTGAGCCTGCAGGTGTGTACAGTAGCCCAGGCTTAGCAGTATGCCAGTAATCAATAAAGATCTCATTTGAATAATGTTCATAGTGTTTTTGGTTGTTACGGATTTGCAGACAAAGGTTTATCCAGGGTTTTGGGCAAATTGGTAACATTTATCACCAAGACAAGCAAAATGGGCTAAAGTAGGAGAGAGGGTTAAGGATGATCACAAGCAAACAATTGTATTTGGGGTTATTTGCAAATAAAAATTAGGAGGATTGCGGTTTTTGCAAAATTAATGGGCGGTTAAGAAAGCGTCTTTACCATATGGTAGTCTTCCTCTGTATGGCCATTGTCATAAGTATGGGCTACTAAATCTTGGATTATATACCCAGCTTTTTGGTAAATTTGGATAGTATCAGCATTGTGCTTATTTACATACAAATCAATGGTGGAGCAACCATTTTTGTGAGCCAATTCATCGGTAAACTGCAAAGCTGTTTTTCCAATTTTATTTCCTCGATAAGCTTCTAAAATATAGAGCTTGCTCAGGTGCAATACATTTTTGCGTAACTGCACTCCCAAATACCCGGTAATTTGTTGTTCAAGGCAAAGCAAGTAATAATGGTAATGATCAGTGGCAATTTGTTGGGCAATGGCTTTGCTGGTTTGAAAACGATTGATAAAGAATGTTACATGGGCAGGATCCATAAGAGGCGAATATACTGCTGGAAAAATTTCACGGGCGAGTTGCTCTATGGTCCGAAAGTCCTCAAAAGAAGTCGCTTGCTTAACCTGTATCATTATTTATTGGGAGAATAACGGTAAACTTGATGGAGGCCCAAATCCAGCAATTGAATATCTTTTTCGTATACTCCACCCAAACGGGTGGCCAGCTTTTGCGAAGGTGTATTGGCAGGATCAATATAACTTACCAAAGTGGGTTGTTTTAGCACTTCAAAAGCATAATTTTTCACCTTTCTTGCTGCTTCAAAAGCATAGCCTTTGCCTTGCATAGCTGGGAGGAGCCAATAGCCCAGCTCCAGTTCAGGCCAAGGTTCAGAATTCCACAACCCTACACACCCTACGAGTTTTTGAGCGCTTTTGTCTTCTATAGCCATATAACTAAAGCCATTGAGTTGATAATGACCAATATAGGTAGCCATGAGTCGCCAGGCTTCTTCTCGGCTTTTTTGGCCTCCTACATAGTGCGCATTGGCTGCATCGGCAAAAAAATGAGCAAAAGCCTCAAAGTCACTGGCACTCCATTGCCGGAGTTTGAGGCGATCGGTAGTTAAGTCTATCATTATGAATCAAATAAATCGGCTATTTTTTGATGTGTTTTAGCCAGGGAGTCCTGAAAAGTTTGCCCTCCGTATTCTTCGTTTTCCAGGGTAACCTCGGTAATATCTTGGATGCCCATAATGCCGAAAACTGTTCGGAGGTAAGGCGTTTGAAAGTTCATATGAGCGTTATGTTCTCCTTGATTGTAACCAGTATCTCCCCGGCTAGTCAATATATACATTTTTTTATGATTTACCAGCCCCACATATTTTCCATCTGGTTTGCCCGACTCAAACGTCCAGGTTTGGCCAAATCGCATGAGGTGATCTACATAGGCCTTGAACCCACTCGGGATAGACCAATTGTGCATAGGAGTACCAATAAGGTATACATCGGCCGCTTTAAATTCGGCCACTAGTTGATTGCTCAGCTCCAGGGTTTGTTTTTGGGCAGGTGTGAGTTTTTGCGGAGGAGTAAAGGCACTTGCGATCCAGGCTTCGGTAATGTGTGGAATGTTGGCTTGGCCAACTTCTCGCTGAATGATTACATCCTCAGGAGCTTGTTGTTGCCATTTTTGAATAAACAAATCGGTGAGCTTACGACTATGCGAACGATCGCCTCTGGGACTGGCATTGATGACTAATACTTTTTTCATTGGATAAATATTTGAGTGTTTTCAATGCCCAAAGTTACGGGGAGGTATTGTCAGTTTTGCTTGAATTAATTTAAGAAAAATACTTGAATTAGTTTAAGAAATTTCAGTCAAAATGAATATTGAATATCGAACCGCAGGCATAAGCCCAAGTTGTAAATGCCCCGAAGAATCGTATATGTGTCAACTTAAGCTTTGTAAATTTAATCGCTTTTTAAGGGCTTTTATTCCTTAATCGGTAATGTATCTATTTGAAAATCAAGTATCTACAACCTCAGCAGCCCTTCATTTTTTTCTATAGCCAAAAAAACGAAGCAAAAAA
>DMXI01000559.1 GCA_003483885.1 Microscillaceae bacterium | reverse complement strand
CACGTCGTATGGATATTTTTACCCACTATGCATTGGTGGTTAGCGAAGAAGCTATCCAAGATGCAAAAATCGACCTGGAAACCATCAACAAAGATCGTGTAGGAGTAATCTGGGGAGCAGGCATTGGAGGTTTGAAGTCTTTCCAGGACGAAGTAATGGGGTTTGCCAACGGCGACGGAACCCCTAAATTTAGCCCATTTTTTATACCTAAAATGATTGCTGACCTAAGTTCTGGTCACGTATCTATAAAATATGGCTTCCGAGGGCCCAATTACGTCACAGTTTCGGCTTGTGCATCGGCTACCAATGCGATGGTAGACGCCTTCAATTATATTCGTCTAGGCAGAATTGACATGGCCATTTCGGGAGGTTCAGAAGCAGCCGTTACCGAAACTGGTATTGGAGGGTTCAACGCCTTGAAAGCACTTTCTGAAAGAAATGATTCTCCACAAACAGCTTCTCGTCCCTTTGACAAGGAGCGTGACGGTTTTGTGTTGGGAGAAGGTGGTGCGGCCATTATACTTGAAGAATATGAGCACGCTAAAGCACGCGGTGCCAAAATATACGCTGAACTAGTAGGAGGGGGTATGTCTTCTGATGCACACCATCTTACAGCTCCTCATCCAGAAGGGCTCGGAGCAATCAAAGTAATGCAAGATGCCTTAAATGATGCGGGTCTAACCCCAAAAGACATTGACTATATCAATGTACATGGCACTTCTACTCCTTTAGGAGACTACAGTGAGGCATTGGCGATTCAAAAAGTATTTGGCGAACACGCTTACGATCTTAATATTAGTTCTACCAAATCAATGACTGGGCATTTGTTGGGAGCAGCTGGTGCAATAGAAGCCGTGGCTACTATTTTGGCGATCCAACATCAAACGGCTCCACCTACCATCAACCATTTTACGGACGATGAGCAATTTGATGCAAAGTTGAATTTTACATTTAACAAAGCTCAGCAAAGAGAAATAAATTATGCAATGAGTAATACCTTTGGTTTTGGTGGGCATAATTTTACCTTAGTGTTTAAAAAATTAGAGATGTAGTGATTTTTAGATTTATATCTAAACTACTTAAAAAGCATACCGAAGAAGAAAAACGGCTTGCCCATTCTATTAAAAGAATTATAGGACACAAGCCGTTTAACCTTTCTCTTTATCAACTTGCCTTAAGCCATACATCGGCTTCCAAATCGTTGCAAGATGGATTCAAAGAGTCTAATGAGCGCTTAGAGTATCTGGGTGATGCTATCCTGGGCGCAATAGTAGCCGATTACCTATTCAAAAAATATCCATTCAAAGAGGAAGGCTTTTTGACCGAAATCCGGGCCCGAATTGTAAACCGGGAATCGCTGAATCAGCTATCTCGCAAGATGGGTATTCATGACTTGATCAAGTTTGAAGGTAGTCGTAAAAACAACTTTACCTATAAGTCTATGGGAGGCGACGCCCTTGAGGCATTGGTAGGGGCTGTATATTTAGACAAAGGTTTTCATTATTGTCGTAAGTTTGTGGTGAAAAAAATCGTGATAGGGCACCTTGATTTGGGTGAAATCATCGAAAATAACCAAAACTACAAGAGCATTGTCATTGAGTGGGCTCAGAAAAATAATCGAGAGCTAAGGTTTGAAATCGTGAAAGAAGAGGGCTCTAAACATCAGCGACAATTTGTGGCGCAAGTAATCATAGATGATGAGCCAGTAGCTAGCGGCACAGGATTTAGCAAAAAGAAAGCAGAACAAGCGGCGGCCGAAAAAACTTGCCGTACCCTGGAGCTGGTCAATATGAAAAAATAAGCTATAACTTTCCGATGTATACCTTAATCATTCCTGACTTGCGATACCTCGTAATGATCTGATGAATGCACATTGGTTCATAGGGAGGGCTTTGAATGGGCAACATATCAGCATTTTATTAAGAATTTCTTAATTAACAAATCAGCAACAAGGCTTCAAGTAATTTACATTTACTTTAGAGGTGTTATACACCATCTTTACTAAATAAAGCCTACACTATGTTGATTTTGAGAGCAATACTCATTACTTATGCCAGCGTATGTATATGTACCCAGTATACCAAAGCACAACAAGCCCCTAAAAATGAATTTACCTTTGCTATTCTAGGCGATAGTCAATTCAATAAAACCGATGTATTTAACCGTATTGTCAATGAAGTAGCATTGCTTTCTCCCTCTTTTGTTGTTCAGGTGGGCGACATGATTTTGGGCAAACTTAAGGCAAAAGACACCACAATGAAGCAGTGGGCACGCTTCAAAGAACAACTGAAGCCTTTGGGAAATACGCCCTATTATCCTGTACCTGGCAACCACGATGTGCTTAGCAAAAAAGGCAAGCCCTTACCCTATTACGAATCTTATTGGGGCAAGCTTCATTATTCATTTGATTATAAAAATGCCCATTTTACCATCTTGAATACCAATGATGGCAAGGAAGCCCAAATAGGTCCTGCCCAAGTAGCTTGGCTAGAGCAAGACCTCCAAAAAGCCCAAAAGCAACAACATCGTTTTGTTTTTTTTCATCATCCCATTTACCGCCTCAAAAACTTTGATCAACTGCATGCTTTATTTCTAAAGTATAAAGTGAAAAATGTATTTTATGGACATTACCACCATTATGAGTATATGGAGCGAGATGGGATACAATATGTAATGACCAATTGCACTGGCAAAACGGGTACCCATTATTTAGAAAGCGGCACTTTTCCTCATTTTTTACTAGCTACCGTAAAAGACGATCAGTTTAGTTTTGCGATCATTAAAGCAGGCGGTGTACTTTCGCCCAAGATGGTGCGCCAAGAAGACAACGAAACCTTCTTTTTGCAACGCTATGGCCTGAAACCCAAAGCAATACGTTTTAGCCAATTGAAAAAAGTGAAAGAAGGTTATGAAGTAAGCTTTATGATGAGTAATCCTACCTCGCAGGATTTGACTTTTTACTTACAATGGGACAATCCAGATGGACGATGGGAGGTAGCCCCGCACTTGGCCACCCAAATATTTTTAAAGAAAAAGACTCGCGATCATCCAGTCAAGTTTATCTTCAAGCGAACAGATGGTTCTCGCCCTGAAGGAGCTTATCCTACTTGTACAATTAAAACAATGTTTAAAACCAGCAGTGGAGTGTGGTTGACACCTGAAAACGTGTTTAGAATTGTGGATTAGTGGTTTGGGCATCAAAAAAATGAATAATACCATGGTTAAAAAAGGTAAGAAGCGTGGCTTAAATACAGAGTCAGGGTATGTTCTATCTCTTTTTTCTTTAACTTTATTATTAGTTGTAGTTTGATCTTGGTTTTCTCGCACTTAAACTTATAAAAGCTTTACTATGACTCTTTTGAGGGAGCTATACTCTAAACACCTTCAATGACAAAGTATGAATAGACTTACAAGAATCACCGCTATTTTAATTCAACTACAATCAAAAAAGGTATTAACTGCTAAAGAAATCGCTGAAAGATTTGAGATTAGCTTACGGACAGTCTATAGGGATATTAAAACGCTACAAGATGCAGGAATACCCATTGGCTCAGAAAACGGAGTGGGTTATTTCATCGTAGATGGGTACACTTTACCACCCATTATGATTACCGAAGAAGAAGCGAATACAATGATCATTGCTGAGCAGTTTATTTCAAACCAATACGATATTTCTCTAATAAAAAACTTTAATTCCCTGTTAATCAAAATAAAAGCAATCCTAAAAAATACTGACAAAGAAAATATTGCTAAGCTGGAAGACAGAATTTCGCAGCCTTATCTACAAAAGCAAATTAAAAGTAATTGGTTATCTACCATTCAAAAATCAATCACTAACACATTAGTGCTGGAAATTGTATATCATTCTATTTACAGAAATGAAAAAACAACCCGTGAAATAGAACCACTGGGTATTTATTTTACAGATAACAAAAATTGGGTATCTATTGCCTATTGCAGGCTGAGAGATGAGATTAGAGAATTTAGACTAGACAGAATTTTAAAGATGACAAGCGCTTCGCAAACCTTTCACTACCAGCATGATTTCAACTTGCGGCAATATTTAAAAAATATTTGTACTACCTAGTTGACATAGGGTTGTCATTGTCCTCCTCTACTTTTGTTTCATTGTAAATCAAAATCTTAAATGATGAATCAAAAGGAAATTATCAAAGTATCTCAAATGTATCCTAAAGCTTTTAAAGAACTCGATACTACCTTAGTAGATAAGTATTTTGCTAAAAATGCTACTAAAACAGGTTTTATCTATGATTATGAAGTAAATAAATGGTTAGATATCTCAACGGTTGGAGTAGATGATATCAAACAATGGGTTGCCTCATACAATCAAGATAGTATTATGCCTGAAACTGAAGTTAATATTGAAGTTTTGGATGTTCAGGAAAGAATTGCAGTGGTTAAAGTCACCCTGGATTGGGCAGAAGCTAAAAAAGGCTGTGACTATTTATTTCTTACAAAAGAAAACAATTCCTGGATAATAGATAAAGTGCTGTATCAAAGCATTTTATAGTGATTCTTACGCAGGCTTAAATCAGGCTAAATGCAGTGGATTATCTGTATTTTATTATCAGGCTTTTCGCTGCATTACCTCCTTTTTTGACTATTTTCAGTACTTTATATTCGTAGGCATACTACTAGACATTTTGGCTAAAGTTGGCCGTGAGGACAGGACCAACGACGCGGTGCACGAGAAATTAGCCCAGAAGTTTTTTCTTTCCTTCTTGCAAGGCACTTAGAAACTCTTCATAATCTAATTTTAATACATCCTTTTTGCTAAAGTATATTTCTAGTTCTAAATACTCATTTTCTTGGTTGATCTCTGCAATCATGCGATTATTTTCATTCCAAATCTCTGCCGCTAATTTTTCTCTATCAGGCATGCCGGCAATAGTTATAGAGTATTTCATAAAATAATTATAAATATAAAAGTTTGTTATGTAGTCTTAAGATGCATCAACCCCAATCCTCTACAATCCGACTCAAGCTTTTCCCTTGGGTATACTTACTATCCAGATCATAGCGGCCCATTTCAATAAAGTATTCTTGTTGTTGGTCTTCATCAAAATAGATCAACTGCAAATATTTGCGTGTACTACCTTCTACCCGCTCAGAGGCCATCTTTACCCGACGTACCGAAGCTCGGGGTAATACTAATATTTGTTTATCGGTAGTAATAGGACGATACACCAAGTCTTTATCCAAAAGCAATCCATAGTGACTGATACCTTGCTCTTTACGCGTTTTTTTGATTTGGGCTTTTAGTCTAAAACTTTGGAATAAGCGAATGATCCACCAAGCTATCCCCGCCAAAATGAGCAAGATGAAAATTGCAATTCCAACAAAAATCAACCAATCCGTGGTGCTTTTGGGAGGATTGGCCATTGGCTGAAACAAAGCAAGTAAACTCAAAACTATCACTAAAACGGCTGGGATGCCAAGTGCTATCAAGGTAAACAAAGTAGTACCATAATGATTGGCAGCAGGGTAAAAATTTTGGAGGTTGTTGAGATCAAACCCTGCTTTGAAGCGAGCTTGATAATCTTCAGGGAGTTCGTGGAAATGATAGTAAGTTTTCATAAAGCCATCTGGATATAAAAAAGTCTCGCAAATGACTTATCTGCGAGACCTATAGTAGAATTATATGCTTAAAACTTATTTGTTGTTTTTCCAGTTTTGCGCCATTTTTACAGCTTCATAGGCATTTACAATACCTCCAGTTACCGATAATTCTCCAAACTTGATGGTTTGTCCGTTACGGCTTCCTGGCTTGTTGATTTCCTTATCTGTATATTTTACAGAGGATTTCAAAATAATTTCTTTCACATCTTCAGCGCTCAAGTCAGGGAAGTAAGACATCAACAAAGCAGCTACTCCTGAAACTACTGGGGCTGCCATACTGGTACCATCATGTTCAGTATATTTGTCATCAGGAATGGTAGAGTTAATAGCTACTCCAGGAGCAAATACATCTACCGTCTTTTTACCGTAGTTAGAAAAACCACCTACAAAATTCTTTTCATCTCCCCAGGAAGAAGCTCCTACTTCAATCCAGTTTTTGGCAAATTTCTTAGAGTTCTTAAAGTTTTTGTTGGGGAAGTTATCATTTTCATCCAGGTTAGAGCCATCATTACCCGCAGCGTGTACCAGAAGTACTCCTTTCTTTTGGGCATATTTTACAGCCTTGTCTACATATTCTTTATTTGGTGAAAAAGATTTACCAAAACTCATATTGATAATGCGCGCACCGTTATCCACTGCATAACGAATGGCATTGGCAATGTCTTTATCCCTTTCGTCTCCATTAGGCACTGCTCTTAGTACCATAATTTTTACATTGTCGGCTACACCTTTAATGCCTACATCGTTGGTGCGATCTGCACCAATAATACCGGCTACGTGTGTGCCATGGTCTGCGTCTGGGCCTTGTACTTCATTGTTTCCATAACCTTTTTCGTCTAGTTTTTTATAGTCATCTCCCACAATAGTACGAGGGTTAAAATCCTTGTTTACCCCATATTTAAACATAGACTCGTATTGCTTGTAAGCATCTCCGATTTGGTTCAAAGGAATACCAAACCCAATGGCACGTTTTAAGATCTGACCCGCTTGTACTACGTCCTGGTCATCACTTTTGATATTATCAAGATCCTCTTTGGTGAATTCTTTTTTGTCCAGACTTTTTTGCACGACCTGATAAGCCGCCCAAATTTGTTTCATCACAGTATATCCCTGGCGTGCTTCCGAAGCTTGTCTCGTATAAGACTTTTTTACCTTGAGATAATACTGATATTCTTTCTTTTCTTTTTTGCGTAGTTTTTCGGGGTCTTTATCCGCAAATTTTTTTTCTAGACGAACCAACTCTCGAGTTACTTCATAAGTATCTGCATCTACATCTTTGCCGTCTTTTCCACCAATAAAATCCCAGCCGTTGATGTCATCTACATAGCCGTTTTTATCATCATCTTTACCATTTCCTGGTTTTTCTTTGGGGTTTACCCAAATGTGTTCTTTCAAGTCTGGATGTTTGGTATCTATGCCAGAGTCAATCACGGCTACTACTACGGTAGTAGATTTTTTGCCTTTCAACAAGGTCTCATATACCCTTTCGGTACTTACTCCCCGAATGTTGTCTTTTTTGGTGTCTAGGTTAAACCAGTTTTTAGGAGGTGTCTTGGATGTGTCACTGCCTACTACCCAGTACACTTCCTGGAGATGAATAATAGGATAAGGGAACTTCTTAGTAGCAGGGGTTTTGGCATTGGCCAAACCTATTTGAGCGAGTAGCAAACCTACTACAAAAATACTTTTCAACTTCATAGAAATAACTATTTGAATGTTTGGTATGAGTAACAGTTGGTTTTCAAACAAAATTAGCTTTTTCGAGCAATGTATCCTGTACAAAATCTGCTAATTTTTATAGCCAATCAAAATGCTAACGGTAATATAACGAATTATGCCAAGATTTTATGAAAAAAATGCCTGTGTTAGGTTTTTGCTAACGAAACCATTTCGCACATTCATTGAAAGTTTTTCAAACCATAGAGAAGCCTAAGTAGTATTGCCTTAATGCTTTTTCTAAGGCAATTCTTTGAATAAATACGCCTCCCCCAACCTATTTTAATCACTATACATTCACTGTTATATTTGGTTTATGAGAGTTTTTTAACCCTGTTTTCAGCGTGATTGCCTGAGGATGACATCTTATTAAATAAAAAGGAGATCTCTTGATATAGTACAATGTGGTTCAATGCATTATTAGTAAATATATTGACTCAAGGCAACCATATATTGCAGTGTCTTGTAAGGGTTACTGATTGCAGTCATCAGGTGTATGCCTGAAAGAAAAAGTTTTTAAAAACGAAGTTAGTACTGGGTTTAAGAGGATTTTTGAGGTTTGTAGCAAAGAGTAATTGTTATAAAGCCTTGAAAAAATGGGTGATTTGTCGCAAAAGGCCTTTTGCCGCAAGTTGACTTCTTTTTGTATCCAGATTGAATTAAGCATTCAAGGTTTTATCTAATTTTAAAAACGCACATGCATCAGCACGCTTTATCTAATGATAACCACAACGTTCAAAAACAAAATAATCCATCAACTACACAAAGTCAGAGCACAATTCAGGCGAAGCAAAAACCTGTTCAAGCGAAACAAAAGCCAATTCAGGCCAAGCAGAAGCCCATCCAATCCAAACAAAGGCCGGTTCAAGCCAAGCAACGACCCGTGCAACGCAACACTACTGGGCAAACAAAGGGGGAGCAACCCCAAGGCTCCGCCAAGTTTAAGGAAATAGCTACCACTATGGGGCAACAACACGGGGTAGATACTTCTCAACTCAAAGCCACCCATAATTCGTCCTTCCCAGACACGGTCAATGCCGAAGCCACCATTCAAGGCAACAAAATTGACTTTGCTCCTGGCAAAGACACGGAGGCCAACATGAAACATGAAGTGGCCCACGCCATAGACAACGCTAAAAATGGCACCCCAAAAGGCGACAAAGTAGTTAATGGACAATCGGTAGATACCACCCGAGAGCAAACCGTAGACAATATGGCGGCGCAGCCTTTGCAGAGGAAAGAGAATCAAGGTACCGAAAATTTAGGGCAGCAAGGGGTGGTATCTTCTGGCGGGCCAGTACAACGTAGGCTGATACCTCGCATAGATGACAAAATTCAAAACCTGGTTAGAAAGTTGGAGGGTAATCCTAACGTCAATGTGGTTGAAGATGGGGACACTACCCATTACCAGGATGCGGAAAACAACAAAGAGTTTGCGGTAAAGGAAAACGGCATTGTCAAGTTTTTATATCACGGTTTTGGAGGAGATGTAGTCATAGATGATGATAGCAAGTCCACGCTTCTATTAGGAAAATTTGGTGAAGAATGGACCAATCCTCTATCCGGTGGTACCCGAAATTTTGTAGGATTCAAAGGAGGTGATCTCGATATCAAAGGATTACCAGAAGGTACAATGGCAAAAGTGAGAGGAGGTGGGGGATTATATGATAGCGATATTCCAGGACTCAAAGTTTTGGCTGTGGTAGATTATGATGAAATTGTAGAGTATGCCCAAAAAGATTTTCTTTCACAGCATTTGCGTAAATTTGCACAAGAAAGTCACTTATCTGATTTGGATGATTTAAACTTAGAACAAGTAAAACAGAAAGCGCGTGAATATTTAAGTGAAGGCCATATCAAACTTATACTGACATTGGCCATGTCGGTTGCGCAGACTTTTGTCTGGCAACAGTTCAACCTTCCTTTTCTTGAATCTGCCTTTCAGAGGGGGGATAAAGTACGCTTAGTAAGTAATAAAGAAGGTAGTACCAGAACAAGTTCTTACAAACTTGAATTAGATACGATTGAAAATGGCTATGCGGGTGTTCAAGCCTTGATGGCTAAATATGGTTATGAATATAATGAGGCAACTAGTACGTTCCTGCGTCGAGAGGCTTAATATTACAAGGCGTTGTTTTTCGTAGAACCTTAACAAATGCAGTCTTTGGTTTCAATGTGCTGAAACCAAAGACTTAGCTTTTTTGTAATGACTCCAAAATGCATAAAGCATTATTTGCTGTAGGGTTTTAACGAAAAAAGATGCTACAACACCTTCTCTACTGGTAAGACTAAAAACTTGCGGAGGGTGCACCTCAAGACTAAAAGAAGTAATAACAAGGTTTGTAGATATATTCTAGGAAGTGTTTGCATTAATCTGTAATTAATAAGAGTTATATTATAAACACTTTCATTATTCACCTAACTCACAATACATGATGTCTATAAATCACTTCAAAAAGGTACTCCTCTTTACCTTTATTTGTTTGTACAGTTTTGTTTCAAACGCCCAAAATCTGGAAGGAACCTGGTATGTACTCATGAGTGGTTTCAAAGCCAAGGTAAAAGCGAGTTTTAACTCGAATTTGAGTAATCAACAACAAGCGAACAACTCCAAGGGAACCAGCAAAGTAAAGGTATACAATAGTAAGTTGATCCTGAAAGGGAATACCCTGAAGACGGAAAGTTATGAGGCGGGAGCTCTTAAAGATATGCATCTTACAAAGTTTACTACCATAAGCAAGCAACAAGGCATTTGGCGATTTATAGCCGATACCACCAATCAAAAAAAGTTTATATTGTATGTCAACCCTCAAATAAGCCCTACTGGGTATTTTATCAATATTCAAGAGGCCAATGAAGCACTTAAACCTCCACCATTTTTTTTGCATATGTATACCGAAAAGCAGATGGATGCCTTTCAAAAAGCAAAGCCGCTCAGGGTTATGACGAAACAAGATTATAAAGGATATTTACAAACCCTCATTGACTCAAAAAAGGCTTTGAAGAAGTTGAATAACCCTCGCCTGATGTTTTTATTATTTTTAAAACCAGCCGATGACGTTTACCTCTATTTTATAAAAAAAGGATATAATCCACTTGCAGACCAACCAGAAGCGATGATAAAAACATTGTATAACAAATATAAAAGCGATCCAGCAGTAGAAAAACTCTATCAAAAAGCGGTTTTTGGGCGCTAAAATGCCATTCTGTTTATGATTGTTAGAAAGCTTTTGGAACAGTAACTCCGAAGGCTTTCTGGCTTTTGGAAGCAGAGCAGCAACCTTGTTTTTGATACTATTTGTTTCTGAATGAAGGAATGAATCACTAAAGTCAAAAAAAAGGATACTGATGCCTCAAAACTCAAATTTTTATGTAAATTCATTTCCCTAAGAAATACCGAACTTAATCAAAAAAAACAACTATATGTCAGACTCAAACCGAGAGCGCGATTTGGTGCTCGCTCCCAATGAATTTGCTTTTATATCTGACCAAACCAAGGGAAACATCAACGTATATGTAGGCCCTTATAAAACCAGTTTGGCCAACACCGATAAACCGGTGATTTTTGATGCCGATACTAAAAAATTCGAACGTTCTAACCTGGACAATTCTCTTCAAACCTTTACTACTGCTCCCGAAGGTTGGTATGTAGTCATGAAAAACCCGTCTCAGGATGGTACCCAACCTCAGAATGGTACCGTAAATAACCTTACTGCATTGAATGTAGGACGTAAAGTTAACATTCCAGGGCCTATCAATTTTGCGCTTTGGCCTGGACAAATGGTTAAAGTATTGCGTGGGCATAATTTACGCTCCAATCAGTACTTGGCTGTAAGGGTATACGACGAAGAAGAAGCTCGACAAAACTGGACCAAGGCGGTGATTAAAACCAAGAATTCTACTGAGGCAAAAGATGGGGAGGAAGATAAAGAAGGAGGGGAGGGTTCTGATACCGATTTGACAAACCTGGAAGAAATGCCCGATTTGACCATGGGTAAGATGCTTATCATCAAAGGGGATGCGGTTTCTTTTTATATTCCTCCTACTGGGATAGAAGTAGTACGAGGGGTGAATGGAAACTACGTGCGAGAAGCGGTCACTTTGGAGCGTTTAGAGTATTGTATTTTATTGGATGAAGATGGCAATAAGCGTTACATTCAAGGCCCCGCGGTAGTTTTCCCAGAGCCTACCGAAGAATTTGTATACCGTAATGGGTCGCGTAAGTTTCGAGCCATTGAACTCAACGAGATGAGTGGGTTGTACATCAAAGTAATTGCTCCTTATGAGGAGAATGGTACTTCTTTCAAAGAAGGGGAGGAGTTGTTTGTAACTGGTAATGAACAAATGATTTATTACCCTCGTCCTGAGCATGCCATTATCAAGTATGGGCAAAAAGAGCGACACTACGCCATTGCCATCCCGGCAGGAGAGGGGCGTTATTACCTCAACCGAAAAACCGGAAAAGTATCACTCAAAAAAGGCCCCGTGATGTTTTTGCCTGACCCTCGCGAGGCGGTGTTTGTAAAACGGGTCCTAGACCCCAAGCAAGTAAAGCTGTGGTTTCCGGGCAATAGCGAAGCTTTGGAATACAACCGCCAACTTAAACAAGAGCTGGACCGACGTAAGTCTAACGAAGGGTACCTGGAAATATCGGCAGAGCCAGCCGCCGCCGCGATGGAAGCTGAAGAACTGGCTGATGAAATTCCTATGCCAGCCCCTCGTCGTAAAAAGAAAGAAAAGGTATCGAAAGAAATGGCGGGAGATGAATTTACCCGGGAGCAAACTTTTACCCCACCTCGTACCATCACTCTAGATACCAAATACGATGGCGCTGTAACCATTAACCTTTGGACTGGATATGCTATTTTAGTGGTAAGCAAAACTGGGCAACGCAAAGTCATTGCTGGCCCTCAGACTTATTTACTAGAGTATGACGAAAGCCTGGAGCCCATCACGCTTTCTACCGGAACACCCAAAACCTCTGATAACACCATTACCACGGTGTATTTACGGGTATTGCACAACAAAATATCTGATATTGTCAAAGCCGAATCTTCTGACTTTACCCAAGTAAGCATTACCATTTCTTACCGGGTCAATTTTGAAGAAGAATCGGACAAATGGTTCAATGTAGAGAACTATGTCAAGTTTTTGACTGACCATATGCGTTCGTTTATTCGCAATGTGGTAAAGAAACACACCATTATGGATTTTTATGCCAATGGTATCGATATTTTACGCAACAGTATCTTGGGCCAAGCTGGAGAAAACAATAAGCGTCCTGGGCGAGTGTTTGAAGAAAACAACATGCGTATTTATGACATCGAGGTGCTGGACATTCGTTTGAGTGATGTCAGTATTGAAAACTTACTCATTTCGGCCCAACAAGAGGTTGTTAAGCAAACCCTGCGCATAGATGCTGAAAAACGTAAATTAGAGTTTACCCAACAAAGCGAAGAAATTAACCAACAGATTGCCAGTACCAAGTCTGATACTACCCAAAAGCAATTTGATTTGGAAAAGAAAGAATCTAAAAAGGAGCTTGAGGTTATTTTGGCAAAACTAGACATGGAGATACAGTCTAAGCAACGTCAGCTGGAGGCCAATTTAGCTGAACAAGATTCATTGACTCAGATCAAAGATGCCGAACTGGCTCGTAAGCAAAAAGAAGAGGAGTTGGTACTGGAAATTGCCCAAAAAGAATTGCATCAAGAGCTTGAGCTACTTCGAGCTGAGGTACAGGCAGTAGTAAACAAAGCCGAAGCGGTGTCGCCCAATTTGATTGCAGCCTTGCAAGCTTTTGCTGATAAATCATTGGCTGAAAAAATGGCCAAATCGATGTCACCGTTGGCTATTTTGGGAGGCAAGAGTGTAGCCCAGGTGTTTACCAATATGCTTAAAGGGACCAAGCTGGCCAATGTGCTAGAGTCTAGCCTCAATGGAATGGAAGATGATGTAGTGGATGAGGAAGACGAAGATTAAACAATGAAACAATGCCCACAACTTTAGCGAGTTGTGGGTTTTTTATCAAGTTGTCTTTACTTTTGATCAGGGCTTTCATCAACCCCAATCAAATCAATCAAACAAGCCATCTATGATGCCTTCTACAATGTTTGATTTTACTTCAGATGCCCCACCTTCTAAATCTACTGGTTCTCTGGTAACCTTGCCCGAGCGCCAAAGTGAGATCATTCCTATGAGTGTAGTTGCCACTGGGAGCAACATCATGTAAAAGGTTCCAAAAGCAAGCGTAAAGAAAATCCCAAGTATAATGGATAGTATGATCAAGATACTTACCACATTGCGATCATCATAAGCCCCTTTCTTCTTACGATTTTTATGGGCTTGTACTCGAACTTTTTTGCGGTTATTAGGGTCACTGATATGTTCGTTATAAGATTTACGAGCACTGGCATCAGACAATACTTCGTAGGCTTTGTCCAAGCGTTTGAACTTGTCAGAACCTGGAGCTTCACCAAATACTTTAAACTTTTTGGTTAAGGTTTGATAGGCTGCAGTAATTTGTTCTTGAGTAGCTTGTGGACTTACGCCTAATGTTTCGTAGTGAGTCATAGATAATAATTAGCGTTGAGAATAATAGAGAAAGTATAAAAAAGAAGATGATGCGTGTTAGCGATTTTTGTTATGAGAAGCTCGCCAATCTTTTATCGACATAGTGGCTCCCCATATAAAGGTAAGAAGGCCAACACCAAGGTAAATAAACCCTTCATTGTCGTCTATGGTTTCTTCACCTACCGCATAGCCCACCAAACAAACACCCAAAAGAATACAACCAATCCAAATAGCACTCTTTTGACTTTGTTTTCTATTGTCTTTTGCATTGGGAATATACATTGTGCCGTTGGATGTTTTACTCACTTTACGGGCACTCAGTATTGCATTTAGCACAATTAATAACACAAAAAACACCGGAATTAACGCAAGGAGCTTGTCGTTTTCAAACGCTTGAGCTAGCCAAACTGGACTAAATATAATGGCAGTACCAGCCACTACCATCAACAAGAACTTTATTCCGTGCGGAATCTTTTTTCTCTGAGTGTCTAAAAGAAAGTTTGTAACTACTTGATAGGACTTTTCTAATTCAGCTTCGATTTCTTTGTCAATGATAAGTCCTTGCTTGGCTTGAGTTTGATATTTCTGAAGGCGATTTTGGTAAGCTTGTTCTACTTCTTTCAGGGTAGTTTCCTTGGTTACCCCAAGGCGTTGATAATGATTCATAAGGTAAGTTTGATTGTATAATTCTAATATATCATACTTGAAACTATTCCCTTAGGTTACATTCTCAGGATCGAATATAGGTAATCTGAAGGAAAATCTTATTTTTGTTAAAAAACGGACAATACCCTCACATGAACAATCACCCCGAAAAAACAAATACTAATTCTCCTCCCAACACTTTGTCTTTTGACAATACGGCCATTGCCTTTGCGGCCAAGGATCAAAAGGCACTAAAACTAACCCATCGTATTTACCAAATGATGAATTACCCCTGGTTGATAGGGATGGGTACCAAAATGATTGATAAAACCCTGCATTGGGGAATGGTAAAAAACACGGTGAAAAATACCCTATATCGACACTTTTGTGGAGGCGAAACCTTATCAGAGTGTGCTCATTTTGTGGAGCAATTGTGGCAGTCTAGAGTGTATGCCCTGTTGGGGTATTCGGTAGAGGGCAAAGCTACTGATGCCGAATATGACAAGGCCACTGAAGAAACCGTGCGTTACATTCGTTTTGCATCACAGCGGGAAGCGGTGCCATTTGCTGCTTTTAAGCTTACAGGCATTGCACCCTTTGCTTTGTTAGAAAAACTCCAAAATCAACAATCATTGAGCGAGGCCGAAGAATTGGCTTGGGAAAAAGCCAAAGATCGGGTAGACGCCATTTGTGCAGCAGGCTATGAGCACAATGTCAAGATTTTGATCGATGCTGAGGAAACCTGGATTCAAGATCCTATTGATACCGTGGCCGATGCTATGATGGATCAGTACAACCGCGAACAAATCATTGTATACAATACTTATCAAATGTACCTGAAACGAGGTTTGGGCTTTTTGCAACAATCTTTAGAAAAAGCTAAAGCAGGAGGGTATCGCCTAGGGGCCAAGGTAGTAAGGGGTGCCTATGTAGAAAAAGAACGTACTCGCGCCAGTGCACAAGGGTATGAAGACCCACTGAATCCAGACAAACCTGCTACTGATCAAATGTACAATGAGGCAGTCGATTTTTGTCTGAAAAACCTGGATGTTTTATCCTTATTTGCAGGTACGCACAACGAACAAAGCTGCTACCATATCGCACAACATACCCAACAATTAGGCATAGCTCCTGGTGATTCTCGGGTGTTTTTTGGGCAGTTGTATGGCATGAGCGACAACATTACTTTTAATTTAGCCAAGGCAGGTTTCAACGTAGTAAAATATGTTCCTTATGGCACAGTACAAGACGTAATGCCTTATCTTTTCCGACGAGCCCAGGAAAACACTGCCATCGCTGGACAAAGTAATCGCGAATATGAACTGGTAAAAAAAGAACTTAAGCGCCGAAAGGCCAAAACCGCATAAACACCCATTTTTTACGTTGAACTTGTTTAATGTTTTTTCTTTGAAAGCAAAATTTTCATTTTTTGTGATAGATGAGGCGTAGAAAGTGGAGTTTAGCAGCGCTAAATGAGCATTTTTGCAACGACATATATCGCGAAAAATGTTATTTTGAATCATTTGGGGAAACCTTAAACAAGTTCGTTATTGCCAGAAACTATAAAGAAACTCTATGATGAAAAAACATTTACTCACGCTGTTAATCTCTTTTATTACCCTCGGTAGCTTTGCGCAAACTCCCCAAGGCTATAGTGTGTATCACAACCAACGTTTTGATTTTTGTGTATTGTATCCCCATACCTTTACAAAAGGCATAGAGTCTACCAATGGCGATGGGCGATCTTTTATGATGGATAATGGAGCAGGTCGTATGTTGGTGTATGGTGCGTGGCAAATGCCAGGAAAGAGCCTGAAGGAAGATTATGCTTTGGCCCAAAAAAGCGGTGAAAAAATAACTTATAAGGCATTGTTCAAAAATTCTTATGTGGTATCCGGCATCAACAAAGGCCGAATCTTTTATCATAAAACGGTCCTGCGTAAAGATTTACTGATCACAGTTTCTTTTGACTATTTACCTGGTGAGAAAAAGAGATTCGATCAAATTATCAAGACAGTTACAAAGTCATTCCCTGCTTGTAACAAGTAAAGCAGGATACTTATCGAATAAAAAAAGCGAATAAAGTGCTCAAACACCTTATCCGCTTTTTTTATTGAAAATTCACCAATCTAAAACAAGTTATATTTCAACCCAAGTAGTATCCCAGTCGTTTTTAGATTGACCCTACCACCACCAACCTGGCCCAAGGGCAGTTTGAGAAATGGCTCGGCTTGGATACTAAAGCGATTGCTTAGCTTTTTTTGCCAGCCAATCGAGAGGTTGAGAATACTCAGCATGTGTTGATTCTCATTACTCAATTCCCAGGAATAATTCCATTGAGTTTGGGTTGAATACGTATAGTTATAAGTTTCATTCAACATCCAATAAGACGAAATTCCAGAACTGATAAATAAACGATGCTTAGGTTGATTATGGAAATAATAGCGAATGTTTAGCGGAATTTCCAGTACATTACAAGTAGCATCAATATTTTCGGGCGACTCTGGCCATCTCCATTGACCATCCTTGGGCGTGTATGACTCTGCATTTGCCTGATAAGCCTTGAAAGAATAATTGGCTCCGGTACTAATGCTTAAATTTTTCACTACCTCATACTCAACCAATAAGCCAAAACCTAAGCGAGTATCACTCAAAGCAACTTGATCTACCATACTCAAATCAGGCGCTACTTGAGCAATCAAACTAAGTTTTCTACCTGGACGAATCGTTTGAGCTTGGTTTTCATTCGCCGAGAGTACAGCCGTCTTTTGGGCTATTGGGGGCAGCAAAGTTCGCTGTTCGTAACTATGCTTGGCCTCTATTAATACCAATTTCCCCATTGGGCGAGGTGGAATAAATACTGCCACCTTTTCGTTTTTGTTAGACGATGTTTTGGGGGTATCCTTCGTGCCATTATTCATCTGATTGGCACCCAGCTTTTCACCTTTTCTTTCATCCGTCTTTTTATTTTTATCGGTGTTCGTCTTAGGATCAAATACATCCTTGTACTGATATCCAGGTTTTGGGGTAGTGGCTACCACCTTTTGCGACTTAGACTTCGTCGTTATAGGTGGTTTTTTTATTTGCAATGGATTGCTACCCTTGGATGAATTCTTGAAAGTTGGATCCACATATTTAGGTGTATTTACATTAGCAGGGGTTCTTACAACAGGGTTTGAATTTATCTTTGGTGTTATAGAACCAGTATTTGTATTATTCCATTGAGTTTTTTGAGTTTGTTCTTGTTGAGTGGGTACATTTTGGGTATTGTTGACCTCTCCTTTTTCTTTTTTATCAGTTGATGATGGTTCAAGTTGATCAGGAGACTTTTGAGTGCTATAATTAGTCGATAGCTCAGTTAGAGCACTTTGTTGAATACCATTAGGTGCCTCTTTTTTGGGTTGATTGAGCCAAAGAACAACGGAAATTGTCCCTAATAATAATAACAACCCGCTACCCCAGTATATACCCCTCCTGGACCACCAGCCGCCCCGCATTTTTTGTTGCAGGCCCTGCCAGGCGGCTTGCTCAAAATCGTACTGCACATTGTCAGCCGCGGTTTTGAACAACTCGTCCAACTCCCTATCGGGCATATTTTGCATAATCTTCTTCATAATGTTCACTGAGCAACTTCCTCAGGTTTGCTCTGGCTTTTGATAAATTTGACTTAGAAGTACCTACTGAAATTTTTAAAATATCAGCAATTTCCTCGTGGGTATACCCATCGATTACATACAAGTTAAACACCGCACGATATCCTGGCGACAATTTCTGAATTAGGGCTACCAATTCTTTGTATTGTACCTGGGTATAGGTATCATCCACTGCATGTTTGTCCGTGGCTTGCTCAATTTCCTGATTTTGCTTATGCTTCAGGTACTTTTTCTGATTATTGAGCGCTACGTTAATCATAATACGTCGCAACCACGATTTGAAAGGATAGTCAGAATTATACAGTTTTATCTTCTTAAAGATTCGCATAAAACCGTCATTCATTACCTCCATTGCTTCATCGTAATTGGTGGTATAACGCATACAAATGCTAAGAGCGTAGGCATAGAAGTGCTTATATAGCGCTTCCTGGGATTTGACATCCTTTTTCCTGCAACCCTCAACCAAATCGCTAATATGTGTTTGTGATGGGTTCAAATTTTCTCAAGTTTCAGCATCAATACAATAATGCTTGTCAGAAAGGTTGCTTAGAGTAATTTTTTTTTATAAAAAAATAGATGTAGCTGGACAGAATTGATGGATATATCATTATTCAAACTTATCAAATGAGGCATTGTTTATTCATAAAGCCATATTTTCTCAAAAAATTAGAAGAAAGTAATTTTATGAATTATAAACTCAGGCTCGCATTGAGGGGTTCAATAACTATACACCCTCAAGCAATAATTTGACCATTCAAATAAGTGGTTTTGGACAGGAGATATAATTATACTGAATGAGAAATATGTGCAAATTATTTGGTGGTATTTTGTTCTATCTGCTCCATTTGCCAAATCATCACGTGAAGTTGGCCTTTTAGTTGAAATATTTCGCTGGTGGTTTGCCCCATCTTGCCTAAAATATCTTCAGGGATCCAATATGTTTTCTTTTAAGGTTTTGCCTTGTTCGTTGAGTGTAATCAATACCCTGTGTTCGTCTTCCTGAGAGGGTTATCGCTTGTTTAGCGATCCTGTGGCATTTAAAAGTACTTAAGAATATAAAGTCGAGATGACTTCTATGCCTAAATCTAGTTTCAAAGCATAAAGTAGATGAATAACTTTCTGATTGTAGGAGCTGTACAAGCATTGTTTTTAGCATTGCTGGTGTTGAGTAAGCAAAAAAAAGCCTTGGCAGATTATTTACTTGTGGGGTGGTTTTTGGTATCTGCTGCTCATATTTTTTTCTTTTATACCAGCCTACATCAATCACTCACGCATAATCAAAGGTGGCTTATTATGGGTACTGGTTTGCCATTTTTGCAAGGAGCTACTTTATTTTTTTATGTGAATGCCTTGATAAAACCACGGCTGCATTGGTTCATTTATTTGTTGCATCTCAGCCCATTTGTGATTTATACCATAAGCTTTATTGTGTATCAACAGTTGTATCCACAAGCTTATGAGGTACTAGATGGGACACTACTCGTGCAACAAAAGCTACCTTGGTTGATGTGGCATCATGGCGTTTTTAAAGCCATTGCTGGCATAGGATATATTATGTGGTCGTTATTTATTTTGGTGCGTTATCAATTAGAGTTACCCCGCCATTATTCATTTCAGGAAAAGATTAACCTCAACTGGCTTAAATACTGGCTTATCACCACTTTAGGAATGGCTCTGATAACAGTGGGGGTAATTGTACTAGGGGCTGACCTAAAGTTTTTACAAATAAGTACTACTTACCAAATTGTAGCAATTCTGTTCCTGCTGTTAATTTTTGTCATGGGATTCTTTGGCTTCCGCCAGACAAGTATTCTTGTAGACAAGCGCTTGCCAGCGGGTAATGAGCAAGAAGCCAAGCAGGCAAAAGAAGCGCAAATAAAAAAAGAGCAAATAAAGAAAGAGAACACTGTCAAATATCAAAACTCAGGGCTTACCGATCGTCAAGCTGCCATCTATCAACAACAACTCCTGCATTATATGGAAACCCACCAACCTTATTTAGCCAGCAAGCTTACCTTGGTCCAATTGGCAACCCAGCTTGATATGTCTACGCATCATTTATCACAAATTATGAATGAACAGCTGGGTAAAAACTTTTTTGAGTTTATCAATCACTATCGGGTAGAAACCATCAAAGAGAAACTCCAGAATCCAAAATTTACCCATTATACTTTACTAGGCATTGCCCTTGAGAGTGGTTTCAATTCCAAAACTTCTTTCAATACTGTCTTTAAAAAAATAACAGGTATGACCCCTTCTCAGTACCAAAAATCACTGGATAAATAATGTTTGTTCCCTATTTTAAGTCGTAGCTAAAAAAACAAAAACTTGCCTTAAAATAATTTAAAGCAGGTTTTTGATGGTATTTGTTCGCCCCGATCAGTTGGAACGCTTACGAAACAAGTACTCCTCATCTTTGCAATGAATTTTTGGTTTTACATAGCAAACAACATGTACCTATGAAAAAAATCATTGCGATTTTATTAATAACTATTGTCACCCTTTCGGTTACTCAAGCACAACTCGACCCAGTAGTAGCCCAAATACTCAAACAGGCCAACACACACACGTTGGATGTTCGCAAGTTTACCGCGCCTCAGCTTCGCCAAATGATGGACCCTGGAGTACGACGAATGCAAATGACCGTAGAAAAATTGCCTCGAATAGAAAATAAAACGATTAGCCATCAATCGTTCAAAATTCCTGTAAAGATTTATTGGCCTTCGCTTAAGCAAAATTTACCAGTCGTGGTATTTTTCCACGGAGGTGGCTGGGCCTTAGGAAATCTGGAAACCCACGATCCTTTTTGCCGAACTATAGCCAAACTTTCAGGAGCTATAGTGGTTTCGGTAGGGTATCGTCTTGCTCCTGAGTACCCTTTTCCTGCGGGATTCAATGATGCCTTTGCGGTAGTGGGCTGGCTGAGCCAACAGGCTAAGAAAATCGGTGCAAATCCGAAGCAAATGGCATTGATGGGAGATAGCGCTGGCGGAAACCTGGCCGCAGCAGTGGCACTGAAAGCTGGTCAACAAAAAATCGAGCTGAAGGCTCAGGTATTGTTATATCCTGCTACCAATCTGGCACAGATGACTAAAAATGATTCTTACCAAAAGTTTGGCAAAGGGTATATATTGACTACTGATCAAGTAGAGCTATTCCGTGGTTGGTATGTCCCTCAGGTGCAAGATTGGCAAAATCCTTATGCCTCCCCAGCGTTGAACAAGCGTTTTAATCGATTAACCGCGACGCTGGTAATCACCGCTGGATTTGATCCATTGTATGACGATGGAAGAAAGTATGTTCAATTGCTTCAGCAAAAGAATATAAAAGTAACTCATAAGCACTTTTCAGGAATGATTCATGGATTTGTTACTATGGATATGCTCAAGCAAGCAGCCCAGGCAAAGCAAATAATTGCGAATTATTTGAAGGAACAATTTGGGAAGGCAAAGTAAGTTTATTTACCACTATTTTCGATCTGCTCCATTTGCTTAATCAGTGCATGGAGTTGATCTTTTAGTTGAAATACTTCACTGGTAGTTTGCCCCATCTTGCCTAAAATCTCTTCAGGAATACAATACGCTTTTTCTTTGAGGGCTTTGCCTTGTTCGGTGAGGGTGATCAATACCTTGCGCTCGTCTTCTCGCGAGCGGGTTCGCGCAATAATCCCTGTTTTCTCCATTCTTTTCAACAAAGGAGTAATGGTGTTGGTATTGAGGTATAGTTCTTTAGAAATTTGATTGACAGTCTGACCATCGTTTTCCCAAAGCGTCAACAATACTAAATATTGAGGATAAGTAATCCCCATTTCGTCTAGCATGGGTTGGTATGCGCGTGTAATCAGGCGAGAAGCAACATACAAGGGGAAACAAACCTGGTTTTCTAATTTTAAAAGATCGTCTTGGTTCATAGTTATTTAGTTCATAGTGAGTAGTCCATAGCGTTTGACAGCCGTTGGTCCTTAGCTTTCCCGATAAACTGGGATTTCGCAGGCTCAATTGGCTTTTTTGGCTATCCCATTATCAACTACTAATTGAGTAGTTAGAAATTGGTGGCAGCTATCATTAAAAATTTGATACTTCAAATTTAACAAAAAGCTTTTACGAATTTCATATCCCTGTCCTCTTATATATGATAAACATAGAGTATCAGTAGTTGATATGGAAACAAGCGAAAACGACAATGGCCAGAGGTTGTAATTAACTGGCTGTCAGGAGTTATGGACTAACTACTATAAGCGATCGACCAAAAATTAGTCTAACAAAGTCAATTTCACCTCAATGTTGCCTCGGGTTGCGTTAGAGTAGGGGCAAGCCTGATGTGCCGCGTGCAATAATTTTTCGGCCACAGTACGATCTTCATGGGGGATTTTTACATCCAGTGCTACTTCTAGGCCAAAACCACCACCTTCCAAAGCTCCAATGCCTACTGTGGCAGTTACTTCGGTGCCTTCAAGGGTGATTTTTTGTAGGCGAGCCACGTGGTTCAGGGCGCTATCGAAACAAGCTGAATAGCCAGCAGCAAACAATTGCTCAGGGTTGGTAAATGCTCCACCAGTACCACCCAAGGATTTAGGCATGCGTAGTTCCAAATCCAATACACCATCCGATGATTTTACTTTTCCGTGGGCACGACCGCCTGTGGCAGTAGCTTGAGCTTCATATAATGCTTTCATATGCGTTGTTTTTTGAATGTTTAAAATTGTATCGTTTATGATTATATCGTGTACGATACAAATGTGTGCAATTTTTTTTCGACATCAAAGAAATGTGGGGAAAAGTTGATAAAATTAGCCATAACAAAAAGCACTTATGTTTAGGATTGAAAGTGAACCAAGCAGAGGGATTCAAATCGGGAGAAGAGTATTCTTTTCATCATACTACTATATATTTTTCGTTTGTGGAGACATCATAGCCGTCAGGCTAAGCAAAACTTATTGCAAAAATTACTTCTTTCCGCCTCGGTTCTGTGTCTTCACGAACCGACATCATCCTTAAATTTCACTTACTCAAGGTCTCGATCCGCTTGTGAGACACAAGCGGAGGCGATGAGGTCGTTTTTTAAAAGATTAAATCTTAAAATAGGAGGATAAAATCCTTAGCTTGACAGCTATGCTGGAGACACAAACGAAGGCGATCGTGCCGTTGGCCGTATCTTCACGGCCAACTTTAGCCAAAATGTCTAGTAGTATGTCTTTTCATACATCTCTCTTCAAATTTCCCTCTACTTTTTTATAACTTTGGCCCAAACCAAAACCGAGCAAAATCGTGAAACAACAATTTGAATCTTTAGGGGGAGAATTTGTGATGGCCGCCGAAAAAATTGCCGAAAAATTGATAGATATCAAAGCTTTTGTCTTCGATTGGGATGGCGTATTTAGCTTGGGAGCCAAGGGGGTAGGCGTCTCCAGTTCCTTTACTGAAGCGGACTCTATGGGTACCAATATGATGCGCTACAGTTACTGGCGCAAGCACGATGAAGAACAAATGGCGGTGGCCATTATCACTGGGGCCAATAATCCTACTGCCATTCAATTTGCCCAAAGAGAACATTTTTATGCGGTGTATTCTCGCATTCACGATAAAAGTCGAGCCATAGAGCATTTTTGTAAGATGAATGACCTGGAGCCTTACCAAGTTGCTTGTTGTTTCGACGATGTCAATGATTTTCCCATGGCTCGAATCTGTGGCTTGCGTTTTATGGTACGCCGAGCCGCCAGCCCCTTATTGATGGACTTTGCGCGTGACAATCAACTATGTGATTACATCACGGGTAGCCAAAGTGGACAGTTTGCCGTACGAGAAATTACCGACTTAGTAATGGGTATGCACAATGTCTACGATGAGGTCATTAACTCCCGCATAGACTATGATTGGCAATACCAAAGCTATTTTGAAGAAAGACAAAGCCGCGAAACGGTATTTTTTACCAACGACATTCACCGCGAAATTGTCCCTATGCCGCTTCCAACAGGGCAATAAGTTGCTCGGTTTGCTCCATCAACCAGTCTTTGCGATGTAGGTGATCTTTCCAGCGAGTGGGTAAAGCCTCATAACCAAACTTGGCCCCTAAGATAGCGCCTGCTACCGCGGCATTGGTGTCGGCATCGCCTCCTTCATGAATAATCGTAGAAATTCCCGAATCGAACGAGGGAGCATACTGCAAGGCCCAAAGTCCAGCACCCAACGCCTTTAGGGTGTACCCAAGGTTGCTGGTATCGCTCAGATTGAGTACTGCTATGTTAGGGTGTAAATGTTCTGCTAAAAAAGGACGAATACGTTGATCAAAAATATCGCCTTCCAACAAAAGACTATAGGAGAGTTGTTCCATATCGGTTTCGCCCTGGAGTAAGCGACTAATGGCCAGGCAAGTCATAACACAAGAGCCTACACAGCGCGGATCATAATGGGTGATCTTACACACTTTGGTGGCATTGATTCTGATTTTTTCGGGCTTATCATATTCCCAAACTCCTAATACTGAGGTGCGCATGACGGCCCCATTAGCCGCAGCGTATCGATTAGATTGTTCCCAATAATTTTTGGCAGCTTCGTGGGGACGTTGCATAAAAATTGGTGATCCTAATACCGAAGTAATAGTGCGCCCCGACCCACGTCCATCGTGATGTGCCCAGTCTACCAAAGTAAGCGCAATGTCTTTGACATCGACTCTTTTAGTGGCCAGTATACTATCCAAAATACACAGCATTTGGTTTGTATCGTCTGTCCATTCACCTGGTTTCCAGCGTTTTCGATGTTTGTCTTGTAATATTTGGGTGTATTCAGTCAGCCCCTCTGGGTAATAGTGCTTGACCATGGCCTGAGTCATAAATTCAGTGCCAAGTCCGATGGCATCTCCAATGGCTTGGCCAAAGATGGCTCCACGGATTTTGTCTTTAATTTGATCATTCATAAATAATGTATAATTGGGTAAGTCTGAACGAGTTTTTTGGGTTGGGACACTTCCAAAATACACAATCTTTGCTCCATTACCTAACTCAAGCTGTGGTTATATCATTAGGTGACATAGTACTTAAGACCTTGCTTGGTTTTGTTGGTAGTAATGAGGCGCTCCTCCGCCAACAAGTCAAGATAACCTACCAACATAGGAATGGCTGGAATGGGAAAACTTTTTCCGTAAAGCTCAGTCAGCAATACAAAAAAATCATCAACCCCTGTTTTGATAAGTTCCAAACATTGTTTTTTGCGCATATTGATGCGGTCCAATTGTTTTTGAATGATTTCGCGATGGTTTTGAAAGGGTTCATAATGTCCAGGATATACTTGATCGATGTCCATGGCCGCAAATTTATGGAACGATTCAATCATCTGATGTAAGCTTTTTTCTCGCTTATAGGGAGGCTTAAGAGTGACATCTATGACGGGCGAAGGGGTGATAGAAAGCAACATATCAGCCGAAATGAGTTGTCGGGTATCGGGCTGGTAAAAGCAAGTTTGATGATTGCAATGCCCTGGCGCATAAATAATTTCCCAATCCAGGTTACCCAGATGCAGCTTCTCTTCCAGTGTAAACTTTCTGATGCGATCCTTCGGTATTTCGCCCCAGGTCGAACTCGCTTTTTTGTATAGTTGTACCATCATTTGCTGAAAAGGTGAATTGACAAATTGAGGAAACAACTGCATATATTCTTGCATTACCTGCTGGCGAATGTTGTTCATTTCTTGGGGATTTACTGCCCAATTGTAAGCATACTCAGAAACCCAAATTTCGGTATGAGGGCTTTCAGATGCGATTTTACCCGCCATTCCTATGTGGTCTACATGGGCGTGAGTGATAATTACTCGAGCCAAATCCTGAATTTGCAATTGATGTTCAGCCAGTGCCGCCTGCAGTACCTCCCAGGATTTATCGGTTTGTTCGCCACAATCCACGAGGGTAGGAGTAGGCTCCAAAAATAAATAAGCATTCACCGTTTTCATCCCAAAAATGGTGGGCAATTCTATGCGTATGGGGGTGTTCATTTTTTCGAGGTTGATCTTTGTAAGGTAGAAAGGTAAAACCTCTAAATATGAGATGCAACATAAAAAACGACAAACAGCTTTTGAGCCATTTGTCGTTGTATTTATAAATTCGTACTACTGGACATTTTCAGTTTCCTTCATTATTCGAAATTCGTTTTTTTATAGCAGAATAAATGTTTAGTGGCCTTTTATAAATTAATTCAATTACTACAAAAGGTTTTTGATGGTCTCCAGGCTCACTTCTTCCTGAAAGTAGTTTAAATGATGACAAACCACCTTCGTAATCTCCACTTGGCTATTTTTTCCCGCTTGTTTCATCGAGGCGTAGTCCACAATCATGTCATTGGCATCGCCTCCATTTACAAAAGTGCCCAATTTGGTGGAAAGCTTTTCTCTAAACTTAGAGAAACTGCTACCATCACTTGGTTCATATGTACGTACATCTCCTGCTACAATGGCATAAGGCACTCCTGGGTCATCGCTGTCGTTCAAATCCCGGATAAAAGTAGAGTTTTCGTGCATTTCGGCCAACGTAGTGGTAAGCTTCTGTCCTTGTTTAAGGGCGGTTTTTATGTTTTTGAGTAAACCACCAGCCCAACCCGCAAAGGGCAACAATACATTGACGGCAATACTGAGCGCTGTAGTGGCCAATTTGCGATAAGCCTCCAGAGTACCCAATACCGATCCACCACTAGGAGGCCCAACTAAAATCATCCGATCTACCAATTGGTTGCCTCCTCGGCGTTCTACCATCCAGCGAGCTACTAAACAGCCCATTCCTTGGGCTAAAATATGCAATTCCTTACTGTCATCGGCTTTGAAGCCCACCTGCTCGAGTTGATTTTTCAATGACCAGGAAATGTCTTTTTCTATAGAAGAGTTGAGGTTTTCGTAGTCAAAGCTCAGCACCAAATCATACCCCTTTTCGGCCGCAATTTCTTTTACAGCAATGGCCATATCTTCGGTATCACCAATGATGCCATGCAACAACAGCAAGATCTTCGTAGCATTGGCTACCTTTTTGGCTATTTCGTCATTATCCCGATGGCGCTGGATAATTCCCTTGCTCTTTTTATCTTGGCTATTCAAATATTCTACCCAAGCCAATTGATAAATCTTTTCGGGGTGGCGCTTGAGGGCGATTTTAAAAAAGGCCAACTTGAGCGATTTGCCTAAACTACGGCTTCCTTCTTCTACGACCGGTATTTCATCAATGGCAATGTTGGTATGGCCATTTTCCAGGCTTTGGGTTTCACCAATCGAAAAGATGTGTTCTCCGTCAAAAGTAAGGGGCAGGAGCAACTCATCATCTGAGACCGCCTCTTTGAGGGTGAGTTCCAATGGGGTTTCTGCGAGTTTTTCATCGCCTTGAACATCGTTGATTTCTAATACATTAGTACCACCCACTGCTCCATCAAAATTGATCAGGTTTCCATCCTGTTGTTCGAGCAAACTCATCATGAGAGAAGTTTTGTCAGCGCTGCGACTGCCAGAATTGCTGCTACTCAGCTTTACATTGGCTGCTACTTGTTCCTGACCTTTGATGGTCAATTGTTTGGTTTCTCCTAACGCTAAGTCGTTTTTGCTTAGTTTGGAGCGTTGACGTATCGTGTATGTTCGGATTGTTTTGGTAAACCAATCGTTTTTTACAGGTTTTGTAATGCCACCTTTCACCCTTGAAGCCAGTATTCTGTTATAAGAAATATGACCTATATCAAAGCCGGCTTGTTCCAATGTAAAGTCATCCAGACGCTCAGTACTGACTAGTAACTTAAAGATCATTGTACTTTGATTAAAACGATATTCATCTAACACTTCATCATATGCCCTACCACTTTCGTCTCTATTGTTACTTAATATCTGCAACCCATCGCTTATCAGCGTAGTTTCGCCAGTTTTAGACTCTATGTAGTCATTATAAAGAGGGATTACTGTATAATGATCATCCAGATATATCAATGAAATGTGTAGACCTTGCTTCGTGTTATTTTTGAATCGTAACTCAAAAGGAATGCTTGGCCAAGGTACATCAGGATCATCTACTTCCACCAAAGAAGCGGTGAATTCTGTTCCTGCGATTTGTTCTTGATTCTCTCCTGCATATAGGCTGAACTCTACATCGTCAGGATTCAGTTTAGGTGCTTTATTTTGAAGGACCGTTAGATTTTCCCAATTGGCGATTTTGTCCAGAAGTTGGAATAATATGATAATGGCTTGATCATCATCATAACCACTTTTACAACCTTTAATCAGGCGATTATTTTCGTCCAATAAGAAGTAGCCATCAAAGTAAGCCACAAGGTTGTAATCTCCTGCCTTAGGAGTGATTAATTGCCCTTGTTTATCGATGATCTTGACTTCACCAAAATAGGGGTGAGGGTTGTCTTGCTCGATGTATTTTGCATCAAAAGTATAACCATCCTGATCATCCATGGTGGTTAAGGTAAAATTCAGACTGGGGTGTTTTTCAAACGTTTTTTGGAGAAACTCTTGACCTTCTTGGGCACCATAAATAAACACGTTAAGGGGAGGTGTAGGTGGCGCGAGAAACTCCCCAATGTATTCTTGATTAGCATCGGCTTCAAAATCAAGCTCAAGGGTAGTTTTGTGTCCGGTTACGTCTACGGATTTAGCATTGCCCAGAGATTTTTGCTGATTTAAATCATCTGCACTCTCATATACAGCTAGCTCTATAGTTTTATCATTGGGCATACCATGAATGGCCCCAAAATCTAACTTCCAAACATTATCTACTTGGTAAATTCTTCGAGTGTATTGACCTGCCCCTTCTAAAGTTCCACCCGTGAAAATAACTTGGTTGGCATTGTATTTTTCGTGTACTTCTAATTGAGGGTCTTGAATATTGGTGGTTTTTCGCATCAATGTGCGGGTGCGGGTGTATAAATCGGCAAAAGTAGTTTGGGTACCATATTTATCAAGTATCTCTAGTGCCGAAGTAGTAAAAAGCCCCGTGTGTTCTTTGGTTTCCCAAGCCTTTTGGTATTTAGAGCAAGAAGCCAACAATACATGTTTACTAGAGGGAGGGGTTACTTCTGCCCCTGTAAAAATACCAGGGAGGTAGGTTTCAAACGAACGAGCATCGTCAGTGCGATCGCCAGTAAGGCGTGGATTTGCCAGACCAGAAACATCTCGGGTACCTGAACCAGCGTGGCAGCAATCCAGCGATACTATTAAGTTTAAGTTCGGTTTATCTATAATGACTTCCTCGAGAAGCTTTCCTAGTTCTTTATCGGCCAAATCGTGCCCTGTATAATTACCATCCTCGTTAGTAGCCCGACTGTCACTCAATACCAGTGTTTCATTCATTCCATCGGGGAAAAACTTTAAGTAAGCCGAGGGCGATTTTTCTCGAGAGCCATGACCACTGTAGTGAAAGAAAACCGTGTCTCCGTCACGAGCTTGACCCAGGTGATTGCGAAAAGCATCTATAAAGCCTTTACGAGTAGCTTGGCCGTTGGTCAATAGAAGTACTTCTGGGGAGAGCGTTTTTTGATAATGGGTTTCCAAAAAGTTTTTCCAGTTTTCGGCGTCAGCAATACAACCTGCCAGGTTGCTTACCCCTGTTGGGTATTCATTGATGCCTACACACAAGGCAAAGAGTTTTTTATCGGCCATATTCGTTCAGGAGAGATAGTTTATTGATCAAATAGTATATTATATGCCGAATTGAAAGGGATTTGTGAGATAGTAACCATAATATCGACTTTCAATTCCAGTAAAATCACTACAATTCTGGTATAATTTAGAAATAATTTGAAAAATTTGCCGAACGAAAGCCTTTTATTTCTGGCTCATTCATAATTAGTTACGCCAAATATATTTTTTTTCAACAAAAAGCCAATTGGCTAGTTTCTATTTGGGACATTGCCCATTATTTTCGCTCATAAAACCTTATTATTTACCCGATCTCAAATCAATTTTTATGGACATTAAGACTTTACAAGCTGAAATCAATCAATCACTGGATGCGCTAAATTATGGTGATCACCCTCAGGAATTGTATGAACCCATTCGTTATATTATGAGCTTAGGGGGCAAACGCATGCGTCCTCTGTTGGCTTTGTTGGGTTATGGCTTGTTTGAACCTGAATACCAAAAAATTCAGGAAATAGCTATGAAGCCAGCACTGGCGGTAGAAGTTTTCCATAATTTTACCCTGGTGCATGACGATATTATGGACCAAGCTCCACTGCGGCGTGGTAAGCCTACTATTCACGAAAAGTGGAATGCCAATACTGGAATACTCTCTGGAGATGTCATGCTGGTGCAAGCCTATGAATTGCTGCTGGATATTGACAATCAACACCTCAAACGAGTGATCCGAAAGTTTAACCGTTGTGCAGCCGAGGTATGTGAAGGACAACAATTGGATATGAATTTTGAAACCCGTGATGAAGTAACTGAGGACGAATACCTGAACATGATTCGCCTGAAAACCGCGGTTTTGCTAGGTTATAGTCTTGAGCTAGGGGGGATTGTAGCCAATGCATCCGAAGCTTCCACCGATTTGCTCAATGGGTTTGGGGTAAATGTGGGGGTGGGCTTCCAATTGATGGATGACTTACTGGATGTATACGCTGATGCGGCTAAGTTTGGCAAACAAGTAGGGGGAGACATCATCTCCAACAAAAAAACATTTTTATTAATCAATGCACTCAAGAGAGCAGAGGGCAAAACCAAAGCATCACTAGAGCATTGGTTGAGTCTCAAAGAGTTTGACAAAGCAGAAAAAGTACAGGCAGTGACTGAAATTTACAACGAGTTGGAAATCAAGCGCTTGACTGAAACAAAAATGAATGAGTATTTCGATACTGGTTTAGATCAATTGGCTGCCATCGAGGCGCACGAAGAGACTAAAAGCTTATTGCGAGGCTTTACGGTTCAATTGATGAATCGGGACCGATAGGGTTAAGGGAATATCCAAAAAATAACTTACTCAATTGATAGCCGTTCTTTCACGAATATATTTCGTTATTTTTGTTGCCCGTAGCGCTGCTATGGGGCAAATTGTTTAAATCCCGATTTTTTCGGGGAAATAGCCTCATCTATCCGCAAAACTACTGGCTCTAATGGGGAGACTATTTATTAAATCCACCCTAAATTAACGTTAGTAGAATAGAAGCTTGATAAAATTTGTTATATTTAAATAAATCATAGCAAGTAAAAGATACCATGAACCAAACCTATCAAACTTAAAGAAATATGGATGAACTTTTTAAACCCAATGGTGATATATTTTTTACAACCATCATCATTGCTGTTACTGTAGGAATTAGTTTATATGCTGATAAAAATCGAATGTTCAAGTCTAAATGGATGTTCAACCCTTATGTAATCGAGACACGCCGCGAATATTACCGTTTTTTGTCTTCGGGATTTATTCACGGAGGTGGAATACACCTATTATTCAACATGTTGACGTTATTCTTCTTTGCGCGTCATGTAGAGCTTCTTATTTATGACCAAATTTATCCGGGTTATGGAAGTTTTATCTTTTTAGGCATTTATGTATTAGCTATTATCATTTCCAGTATTCCGGCTTACCTCAAGTATAAGGGCAACCCTGGATACAATGCTTTGGGAGCTTCGGGAGGCGTATCGGCCATTGTATTTATATTTATTTTGTGCTTTCCTACGGCCAAGTTAGGGTTATTATTTATCCCGATACCATTACCTGCATTTATACTAGGAATAGGCTATTTGTTTTACTCATACTATATGGCCAAAAAAGGAAATGATAACATAGGGCACGAGGCTCATTTGTTTGGAGCCTTGTTTGGGATTGCCACTACGATTGCGTTTGTACCAAATGTGATTCCCAATTTCTTTAGACAATTGGCCAATTGGGGAGGATTTTTCTAAACATTATCCAATATGATTCGTTGATTTTTTATATATAATTCTTTATTTTAGAAATAAAGACAAATACCATATAAAAAGTGGCTGTTTGTCAACAACTCCTAATTTTGTTTAAGACCCTGATTTTTTAATTACCTGCTGTATGACGGTACTGATATATTTTGTGATTTGTCTGGTGTGTTTCTCATTAATTACTTGGGTAATGATTCGTTCCATTATCAAACGAAACGATTATCCACCCAATAACGATGATGATGGAGGCATGCCCGGCGGAAACGATTTTCCAATTATCAGTTTACCTCCTGGGGGCAAAATAGACGATTTACTAGTAGATCGTTGGCACGATGATGTAGTTTCGCCTTCTCGCAAAACGAGTTTCTAGGTAATTATTGAAAAATATATAATACAAAAGCCATTTGTCTGTAATACTTATACGGACAAGTGGCTTTTTTTTGAAAACCTGTACATTGTTTATCCTACTTTAAAGTGGCCTAACTTAATCATTTCGTGAGGTTGGGTAATATTGCGGAAATATTTGTTCTGCGAAGTAGAATCGCTGGATAAATGATGATATTCCTGAGCCAAAAATAGTTTTTTATGCCATTTCTCGATCTGTTGTAGATTACCTACCGCCCATTTCAAAGGTAAATTAGGTGTTGCATACGCAATACTATCCATTACTGCCGGATGAATTACCTCAAGAATGATTTCACAAGAGCTATAGTGACGGCAAATATTCTGTACGAGTGTTTTTATCTTGTTTTCAGGATAGTACATTGCCAATCCTTCTATAATAATCAAACTATTAGAAGTAGGAGGGAGGTACTTAAGCAAGTTTCTGCCAAAAATATTGCTAGGAATTAGCTGGTAACGGTCGTTGGTTTCAAAAAAAGTGTGTCTCAATTCAATGGTTTCGGGTACATCTATGTCAAACCATTGAATTTGGCCATTATCTAAGCGAAAAAAACGGTTGTCAAGCCCTGCTCCCAGGTTGATAATGGTACCTGTTGGGTTTTGACTAATAAAATCATTGACAACCTTGTCTAATACCCCATAATCTAGAGAAACGCCCAGTTGAGCGGCCAATGTATGGTGAGAAGATGGAAGGAAATTGTTACTTGCCTGGCGGGTTTGGATGCCTTGTTGGAACAAAAGAGGTGACTGTTTGGCAGTCAAACGATCAGAACTGTGTCGCATGTCAGTGTTCGGTTATATGGGAATAATTGTTGTTGAAAACCTAATTGTATGTTTGCAAAGCTATCACAAACTCTCCAGTTTTGTTTACGTTAAACGGAGTACTACTTACGCCATCAGGATTTTTGTCTAAAAAAGAGCCCCAATATCTATGAAGTTTAGTTTGCATGTTGATCAGGTCCCCGAAACTCTACACGAGTTTGATTTACCCCTTGTCCCAGCTTCCGATCCCAAAGTATATCGCGATGGCGGCTTTTTAGATTTTGGTTTTGGTAATGGCAACTTCAAACAGTATAATCTCAATGGGATTTTTGTGTTGGGTGGTGGTTTTTCGTTCAATGATGACTTGCGTATTCGTGGTAAAGCAGATGAAGACTTGGTAGAGATGAGTTTTCACCTCAAAGGAACGGTTTCGGGCAAGATGGATGATTTTGGAGAAGAGGTGGTGATGGAAGAAAACCAACAAAACCTGTGTTATGTACCGAGTAAAAGTGGGGTTTTTAATTTTCGGGGCAAACAAAACTATCAAAATTTTGAGGTCCATTTTACTAAAGACTATTTTGAACAGTTGGCAGTTCGTTATCCCGATTTATTAGCCGATTTTTATGAAAAAGTGGTTCGCAGAGAGCCTGCCATGTTAGCTGATACCAACCTTCCTATTACTCCTGAAATGCGCCTGATTATTCATGAATTGCTTAATCAACCACTGGATAGAAATCTACAGCGTATTTTTATAGAAGCCAAAGTGTTAGAATTACTGGCATTGCAAGTAGAACAAGCCCAAAATACGCCTGTAATCAAGGCTAAATCTTTTATCAATAATACCAAGGACTTGAATAAAATCCACGAGGCTAAAGAAATTTTGGTAGCTCGTGCCGACAATCCACCTACCATTTATGAATTGGCCAAAATGGTGGGTACCAATGATTTCAAGCTCAAGAAGGGCTTTAAAGAAGTATTCAACAATACGATTTTTGGCTTTTTGCTGGATTTTAAAATGGAAAAAGCGCGTAACCTACTGCGTGAAACCGATAAACCTACCTCCGAAATTGCCCACCTATTAGGCTATAGTCACCCTGGTCATTTTACCAATGCTTTTAAGAAAAAATACGGCATCACTCCAAGTGCTATTCGAAGCATTTAAGTAACTGTTACCTCCTTTTCTTTTCTTATTGTGGTCAACAGATTACAAGTGTACCCTCATTTGACTGATTTAACCCGTTTTTTGAAAGATATGTCCAAGTGATTAGGCTACTTATCTTTTTCCTTTGCATCATATTTATTTGGTCGCAAATCAAGCTTGTACAGTTAGTTTGCTCATAGTAATTATGTCAATGAAGACAAGCTTTGGTATGCAAGTACATTTTTAATTAAACACAACAAAAAATGAAAAGCTTCAGTAATTTTAGAATGCAACAATTGACCCACCAACAGCAAGTAAATATAAAAGGTGGTGAGACTGAGCGAGATGGTTCACCAAGTAGAAAAGATCAAGTCCGGGATAATTCCCGCAATACAGGCAGATCAAGCGGGTCAACTAGCTCTGGTAGCTGTGGTTGTGATGGCGGAAGTGATCGCCATAATCTTTAAGTCTACCCCAGAGGAAAGTTTGTGGTCAATGATTATCAAAATAAGTGAAGTCATTTTTATATAAGTGGTCAGCGATAACATTTTGAAAATAATGATTTCCCTCATTAATTTATTAAGCAAAAGAAAGCATTACTGTTATCTCCTGTGATCAAACTAAGTAATGCTTTTATTCATCATTCCTTTACGAGAGACCAAAATCATTTCTGATATTTATTTATGTTTTTGTGTTGGGTGGGAAGCTAGTTGGTTGATGTCTCCAATCAAATATTTATTTGCACAACATATCCAATGAAATAATACGTTAAGTAAACTGAATAAAGTGCTGATTTTCAATATAATCGATACAAAAAATTAAAAAAGCCAGGCTAGCATCAAAAACACTAGTCTGGCTTATTAAAACTTTTAATGAAATGAGAATGCTACATGATTCTCATGATAGTTTACGTCGATTTAATACTTGGGTTACATTAATTTAACATTTGATTAATGCTAGAAATGTTTCCAACCTTGAGCAGTAATCGGCACAATTTGTTCCCCTTTGGTTTTCAGAACTACTCCTTTCTCTTTAGGCAGTACATAGCCTATCTCGATGATTTCGGCGTTTTTCTTAATCTTGTCATAATCTTCTTGTTTCACCGTAAAGAGGAGTTCATAATCTTCTCCACCATTCAATATCGAAGTAGTAGGATCAATATTAAATTCTACCGAAGTATCATAAGTGACTTTGGCAATAGGTAAGTGCTCTTCGTATAAAATAGCCCCTACACCAGATTGAGAACAAATATGCATTAACTCTGAAGCCAGGCCATCCGAAATATCTATCATAGAAGTAGGTACGACTCCCAAATCTCTTAATTCATAAATCATATCAGTACGAGCCTCAGGTTTAAGCTGGCGACGTACAATATAGTCTTTGCCGTCTAGCTCGGGCTGCATATCTGGATTGGCCATAAATACTTGCTTTTCTCTTTCAAGTACTTGTAAGCCCATATAAGCACCTCCCAGGTCACCACTTACACAGATGAGCTCGTTTTCTTTACAACCTTTACGGTATACAATTTCCTCTTTTTTTACTTCTCCTATGGCGGTAATCGAAATCACCAATCCTGCACGAGTCGAGGTAGTATCTCCTCCTATTAAATCTATTTTGTAGTTGTTACAAGCATGTTTGATTCCTGCGTATAGCTCATCTATGGCCTCCAGTGGAAAGCGATTGCTCAGCCCCAAACTTACTGTAAACTGCTTGGGTGTGCCATTCATCGCAGCAATATCAGACACATTTGCAGCTACGGCCTTGTATCCCAGGTGTTTGAGGGGCACATAGCTCAAATCAAAGTGAATACCCTCTACCAACATATCGGTAGATACCAAGGTATAATGATCGGTGCCAGTATCTATCACCGCCGCATCGTCTCCAATGCCCAACACGCTCTCGGGATGCTTGGTAGGGAACTGCTGCTGAATGCGTTGAATCAACCCAAATTCACCTAAATCCTTCAATTCAGTTCTTTGTTGCTCGGTTTTCTTTTGCATACTGCAAATTTAGTAAATTTTATGACGCATTTTTTTGAACCACCTACCACCTTTATGTGGTGAGCATTGTCTTTATTACAACGCTTCTAAAGAATGAAAAAGTGAGTTTGTATGGTTTAAGCGCTTTTTTGCAGGTAAAATGTTTTGAAAAACTATCAAATTAAAGTTTTCGTATAAGTAAAAGTGTGATAAGCAATATTTTTTGTGCTGAAAATACGTTACATTTACTTTTTTAGTTAATAAACTAATCCGCTAGTTTGAAAACTATTTTTTTAGTTTTATATTTACACCTATTCAAAATTTTGCGCAAAAAACGATGAAAACAAAAAACCAAGAACCAATGAAGGAGCTTACAAAAGCCGAAGAACAAGTCATGCAAGTGCTATGGAAACTCAAAAAGGCTTTTGTAAAAGATATTATTGAGCAATTACCCTTAAAATCTGATGGTAAAAAATATGCCTATAATACAGTTTCTACCATTGTAAGAATTTTAGAAGATAAAGAGTTTGTAGGGCATAAAGCCTATGGTAAAACCCACGAATATTTTCCTTTAGTAGACAAGAGTAACTACAGCAATTTCTATTTAAACAGTTTTATTGGAAGATACTTTGGGGGATCATTTGAGAAAATGGTGTCTTTCTTTGTAAAGCAAAACAATATTGATTTGGACAACTTCGAGGAGTTGATGAAATATGCCGAGGAGCATGAAGCAAACAATCCTGGGCAGAAAAACTAATAAAAAACCTCCCATGGAGGGTCAGACTATTTTAAATCAGGTTTTCAGGTAAGGTATTACTCTTGTATTATTCAGGGAAGTAAAACAGCACAAGAGTAATGAACAATTAGGCGTTTTCAGCCAAAGTAATCAAGTGAACAAAACAATATATTCTATACTAACTTCATACCCATGTTCAATTATCTCATAGAGTCGTCGGTTTGTCTTATTTTATTTTACCTAGTGTATTTTTTCTTTCTAAGGAACGATACGTTTTTTCAGCGTAATCGCTTTTACCTGTTGCTGTCCTCTCTGTTGGCAGTAACTATCCCATTGGTGGAGTTTAACCTTACACCTTCGACTTCTGGTGAAACGATTGCTGTAACACTGGAAAATATTTCGGTAGGAGCCACAAATGTAGAACAAACCCTTGAAACTACAGTAACCAATACCTGGAGCCTGGGTACTGTCTTGTTGGTAATATATATTGTAATGGTAGTGCTGATGATTGCTCGTTTTGCCTGGCGTATGATCCGACTTATCCGCATTATTCGCAAGAGTAATGTGCAGGTTCGGATGGACTACAAGCTCATCAATACTCAAGGTAAACTTCCTACCTTTTCGTTCATGCGTTATTTGTTTTGGGATAACACCAAAGAGCTTACCCCTAACGAACGCACCAAAATAATCAATCATGAACTTACCCACATTCGCGACCTACACAGTTGGGATGTGATGTATATGGAGCTGGTAAAAATTGTATTGTGGTTTAATCCTGTGATCTATTTGTATGATCGCTCGCTCAAATATCATCATGAATTTATTGCTGATGCGGCTGTTTTGAAAGAAACTTCGGCCAAAGATTATGGAAAGTTATTAGTACAGTCATTGTTCAAACAAATGAACCTACAGCTTACCCATAATTTTAACCAAATTGAAATTAAGAAGCGTTTGGCAATGATGGAGAAATTGCGAAGCCCTGGGTATAAGTTTTTGAAAATCTTCTTATTACTTCCATTGATGGCTATGATGCTATTTGCTTTTTCTAATAGTTCGCCTTCGGTAGTGCCTATCAATCAAAACGATGGTGGTTATCGCTTTGCTGGAGTAGAAGGAGGACTTGGCTTGTTTTACAAAAGGCTGTCAAAAGAACTTCGTTATCCGATTGAATCACAACGCAAAGGCATTGAAGGACGGGTATTTGTAAACTTTAAAATCAAGGCAGATGGCTCGCTGACCCAATTCAAAATCTTAAAAGGATTAGACGATGCTTGTGACAAAGAAGCCATTCGGGCAATCAAAGCTGTGAATGTAAACTGGTTGCCAGCCAAGATGGATGGAGCAATCATTGGACAAAAATTGACTATCCCCATTACTTTTTCGTTGACTGATGTTAAAAAGCAAGCGCAATTGACAACAAAGTAAGGCAACAGAAATAGGTGGTATTTTTAAAAGACAAAATTCAAAAGTAAAAGTATGGAGCTTAAGAAAAATCCTAGAGTAGACATTCACCGTAAAAGTGGTTTATATTTTAATGTTGCTTTGGTTATCGTCTTGTTTTGGGTGATTGCCGCATTTGAATGGACTACTTATGATGATGTGTCTCGAATTGATCTAGAAGTAAACAAGGCAGATATTAATCAACTAGATCCGGTAAAAGTGAGTCCAAAAGTAATTGCCCCTCCCAAACCCCAACCCATTGAAACTACTGCTCCAGAAAAGAAGAAAACCTTGGCAGAAGAAATGGAAGATTTGGAGTATGAAGTAGATATGACCGTAGATTTGGAGTTTCCTTAAAAAATATGGTGAAATGATATAAAGTAAAGCCCCCGAACAAGTTTATCTTCGGGGGCTTTACTTTTTTATAATGAATCTGCGAGAGAAATATCAGAAGCAATTTTTTGTAAAGTAATCACCAAATCGCTTTGCAAAGTAAACAGGTTATGCTCTTGCATAATTGGCGGAACCGAAAAACCATAACGTTGCAAAGCATTGTTTACTACGGTATGAATGAGTGCTTCGAAAACTACTTTTTCTTCATAATTAGGAAAGCTATTAAGGCATTGTTTGACCATTACCCCTTCTGGGAAACAAAGCGCAGGCAAACCATTGACATCGAAAAACCTCAGCGTACCTGTTTTATCCAATCGCCCATCTACTCGGCTAATGTCTTGAATATCAAAAGCTTCAATAATACGTGGTACTTGTACCGTTAATTGGGTGCGAATCTGTTCATCAGTAATTACTGGTTGCATTTTATCTTTGCCATCCCAAGGAGACAGACGTTCGGTACGGCTTAGAATATGGTGGGTGCCTGCTTTACTTTTTACCAAATAATAAGTGGGTAGTAACAAGGTCTGATCACCCAATTGCAAAAAACCACACGTAATGTCATCACTGGGCAAAAAAGGCTCAACAATGACCTGACTATGAGGATAGTTATGAAGGATTTGCTTTGCTTTTTGACTGGCATCTTCCACGTCATTGGCCATTACTACACCCACACTTCCCGATTCGGCGGTAGGTTTTAGCACCACTGGAAACTCCAGGTTGCTTTGGGCCAGTAGTAGTTCAATTTCATTGATTTGTGTAGCATTCATCACCAAATTATTGGGTATTGGAATATGAGCTGTGCGAAGCATCTGTTGGGTTATATCTTTTTGCAACAAATTACGCAAAGTGGTGGCTCCCGAACCTAGCAAAGGTAGTTGATATTTTTGAACATAATCGTTCAGCCAAACTACCTCATTTTCTTTGGTATTTACATAATAAGCATTACTCCATACCAAGGTATTATCGCTAACATTTTGTAGTACATTTTCCAAAGATGCTACACTGTCTACCTCGGTAATGTGTACTTCAATATCAGCTTTTTTTAAAATGTCAACGACGATTTGTAATTCTGCCTGACTGGATAGCCAGCCATTACGCCAATGCTTTTTACTATTGATGATTGTTATTTTCATGATGATTCAGTTAGAGATTTTATAAGGATAAAAAGTGAAGAAATACTGGTAGTATAACTCTATATTTTAATAGCCCCTTGATGACTAGATTTCATTCTGACAGTGTGACTAAAGACTGTTTTTGATGATTTTTCCAATGTTCGCGGGTGAGTTGTTGTACTACAGTAAGCCTATCTTCAATAATGCAAGTGGTCACCGGTTGGTACCCTACTACTTCTAAGTTTTTAATAGAGGCTATATTTTGATGATGAGTTCGCCCAATAATTTTATCTACTGGGTGGTGTTCAAAGATATACTTTAGCACTCGTTTGAGACTTTCGGTACCATAACCCTGTCGCCAATATTTTCTTTTAAAACTCCCAGCACTTTCAAGTACCCGCTCTCCATTTAAGGTGCAGTATTTAAAACCTCTGGTACCTATGAGCTGGTTATTTTCTTTGAGTACCACTGCCAATTGACCAAATTCGTTACGCTCATAGCGTTCTACCTGGGCATCAATCCAGGCTTTGGCCATTACGTCTATAGGACGGGTAGTGTCTATGTTTAAATATACTAGACTGGGGTTGTCTACATAAAACTCTCGCCAACTTGGTAAATCAGTATAGCTTAACCTTCTGAAAATCAAGTTTTGGGAAGTAAATCCTTCATAGTACGTTTGTAAGTCCATTCTTATATATCAAATATTTTATTTTCCAACACCGTATTTGATTTTGTTTCAAAACCTTGGGTTTGCATCCATTGGTCGTTGAATATTTTGCCTAAATAGCGGCTGGCATGGTCATGAAATAAAACAACGACTATATCTTGAGGAGTAAGGCGGTTTTGAAGTTGAAGCAACCCAGCCATAGCCGCACCTGCTGAATTACCTACCAAAATAGCTTCCTGTCTGGCCAAAGCCTGGGTCATAAGGGCGGCATCTTTACAGGTTACTTTTTCAATATGATCAATAGTGTCAAAATCAACATTTTCGGGAATAATATCTTGACCGATGCCTTCTGTAGAGTAACCATAGTTTTCTGTTTGATCTACCATTCCGGTTTCGTGATAGTTTTTAAGTACAGAGCCATAAGGGTCTACTCCCCATATTTGAATGGCAGGGTTTTGTTCTTTGAGGTAGCGTCCTATACCCGAAATAGTACCGCCAGTGCCCACGCCTACCACAAAGTGAGTGATTTTACCATCAGTTTGTTGCCATATTTCAGGTCCAGTACTTTCATAGTGCGCTTGAGTATTAGCAGGGTTATGGTATTGATTACACCAAAAAGAGTTAGAGATTTCCTGGTGAAGTTGTGCGGCTACCGAATAGTAGGATCTTGGATCATAAGGCGCTACTTCACAAGGGCATACGATTACTTCTGCACCCAATGCCCGCAACATCGCTATTTTTTCAGGCGATTGTTTGTTAGTAGTTGTAAAAATACAACGATACCCCTTGACTACCCCCACAATGGCTAAGCCCATACCTGTATTGCCCGAAGTACATTCTATAATCGTTCCTCCTGGTTGTAGCTTCCCTTTCATTTCTGCATCCTCTATCATTTTAAGTGCCATCCGATCTTTGGCACTGTTTCCGGGATTGGTGGTTTCTACTTTGGCAAGCACTGTGGCAGGAATAGATGCAGTGAGGTGATTTAACTGAATAAGGGGAGTGTTGCCGATAGTTTCTAATACATTTTGATAGTACATGATTGAATGATTCAGTTTAAAACATTAACTATTGAAGTTTTGGATGATATTGTTATAAATCAGGTGAAGACTTCCTGATCGTTTTGCTGTTGGAATGACCCAATAGAGGAAGTAGGATTACTTTCCTTATGTATAAACTTCGGGGCATTCTACAAAAGTAAAAGTAACGATCGGGTAAGGGATTAACAAGCGATTAATCCTGCTTATGGATGAAAACAAGGGGTTTTACTTATAAAAAACCGTATTACTTCTTGTGGGGAACAGTGTAATAGAGATCGTAGGTCATTTTGCCTTTTTATGAGGTGAAACTTGGGGCTTCCATTGATATAAGAATAAAACCCTACGTAGCTTACTTGCTCCATAGGGTTTCTTTATATAATGTAATAAGGTGTAGATTAAATCTCGATGACTAGTTTCCCAAACTGTTTGCCTTCGTGCATTTCATCAAAAGCCGAGACTACATCTGCCAGCGAACGGGTAGAGCTAATCATAGGTTCAATTTTATGTTCGCCTACAAACTTCACCATATCTGCAAATTCCTGATCATTTCCCATAGTAGAGCCTTTGATATTGGCTTGAGCAAACCAGAAATAGGGTAGTTTGATGTTGACTGTGGTACCGGCCGTTCCGCCATATACAACCAAAGTACCTGCCCGATTGAGCGACTTTACTAAGGCAGTAAACCCAGGCCCTCCACCACTATCCACGATTACATCAAAATGCCCACCTGCTTGTTTTACCAAGTCTTTTTCCCACTTTTCAGCCTTGTAGTTCGCTGTACCATCTGCCCCTGCTTCTTTCATTTTAGCGAGTTTCTCATCGCTTCCCGAGGTTACAAATACTTTGCAGCCCAAGGCTTTGGCAAATTGAAAGGCAAACTGAGAAACTCCTCCACCAATTCCTGTAACTAATACTTTAGAGTCCTTAGTAGTTTCAGCTTTTGTAAATATTGCCCGATAAGCCGTCAAAGCGGCTAATGGTAATGCCGCAGCTTGATTGGGAGTAAGATGAGGTGGTTTTTCGTGTAAACGGTGTACTGGAACGGCCAGGTATTCGGCCAAAGTACCATCTGTGGGCATTCCCAGAATAGAGTAGTTGAAAGACTGAAAACGAGGATCGTCACCCCAGTTTACGTTTGGGTTCATAATCACTGATTTTCCTACCCAGCCTTGATCTGCACCATCGTGTACTTTCTCTACCACACCACACCCGTCTGATCCTAATATAGAAGGATATTTGAGACCAGGGTACATACCTATTCTACTCCATTGGTCACGGTGATTCAAAGAAGCAGCCTGTATTTTTACAAGAGCTTCACCAGGTTTTAGTTCGGGTACAGGTACAGTTTGGACTTCTATTTTTTCGTTTTCTACCAGCACAAGTGCTTGCATATCTGCCATAATGTAATTTGGTTAAATTGGGTTGCTACTATTACCACAAGCGGGATTTATTCAAAGGATGATGGTCCCTTAAAAACAAATCAATTTGAGTATTTGCTCGTATGTTATTCTGTGAACTTCATACAAGTTGGTGATGTTTTAAAACAAGGTATTAAAAAATGAATAATACCACTAAGAGTATATTTAAATTTTGTCTTCAGAGATAAAAATGATGAGTTTTTAGTGTTATTGCAGCATATTTTTAAAGGAATAGCCTAAGCTATTGCTGCAAAAATTGCTAAAAATAACGCAGAAAAATCACTTTTTTAGCCTAGATTATAATGTTTAAACATACTCTAGAAGGTGCTCAATAATCTTTAATATCCTATACATGAACAAAGAAATTCAACGTATTCGCTTTTCGTTTAAAATGGCCTATAACGGTTCTCCCTGGCACGGTAAATCACTTTTGCAACTGGTCAAAGGCATTGACTATCAACAAGCCAATCATCGACCCATCCCCCAAGCACACTCTATTTGGGAATTGATCCAACATATTTTGAGTTGGCGCGAATTTGTTATAAAAAAACTGGAAGGAGATGCTGAGTTTGATATTGAAATCAACTCTACCCATGATTGGACACCTACTCAAACTCCTATAGAAGCCAAATGGCAAAATATTTTGTCAGCATTGGTAGAAAATCAGCAAGTAATTCTTGAAATATTAGAGAGCTGGCAAGATGCTCAATTAGATGATTTGGTACCAGGCAAAGAGTATAACTTTTACACGCTGTTACACGGAATCATTGAGCATGACATTTACCATGCCGGGCAAATTGCTTTAGTGAGAAAAGCGCTGGAGTTAGAGAGAGTATAAGCAAGTTTTATTTGGATGTTTTGGTGAGGGGAGAGGAGCCGTTTTGTTTCTTTTGTTCACAAGCCTGACAAATCCCTCTAAACACCAATGAGTGGTATTCTATGTCAAACTTGTACATGTCTTGTACCAATTCCTGGATATTCTGGATTCTGGGATCACAAAACTCAAAGATTTTTTGGCATTCCATACATACCAAATGGTCATGTTGACGGTAGTGATAGGCTTTTTCGTACACCGAAAAATTGGCTCCAAAATGATGGCGTTTGACCAGTCCACATTCGATCAATAGTTCTAAAGTATTGTAAACTGTGGCCCTACTTACTCGGTAGTTTTTTTCTTTCATGTTTACAAATAACGAGTAAGCATCGAAATGCTCTATGTTGTAGATTTCTTCTAAAATGGCAAATCTCTCTTGAGTTTTACGCATTTTCTTTTTCTCGAGAAAATCGGTAAATACTTTTTTTACTTCTTCCTGGTGTTTTGCCGGGGACGGAACCATAATTTGTTTTATCTTTAGAATTTAGGACAAAATTACAAAAATATTTTTATTTAGACTAATTCTTAATAAATCTCGTATAAAAGCTATATTTTCAAACCAACCAAGCTTAAGAAGCGTTGTACAATAAACCATATAAAAACCTATGTTAGCGCCCGAAGTTATTAAAAAGCATAAATTACGTAACCAACTACATACAATTATCCTCTTTGTAAGTATGACAGCAATTGTTGCATTGTTGGGCTTCTTACTAGGAGGTAAAACCGGACTCATTGCTTCGGCTATTTTGGGAATATTGCTGATGTTTTTAGCCCCCAGAATATCTCCCAAGTTGATCCTTAGAATGTATAAAGTGCATCCGATCAATCCCAAAAATGCCCCCAATCTTTACCATATGATGAATATGCTAACCGAGCGAGCTAATTTGCCTTCGGTACCCAAGCTATATTACATTCCCAGCAAAACAATGAATGCTTTTGCGGTAGGGTCACCCAAAAGCGCTCATATCGCCATTACCGATGGCGTTCTCAATAAGCTAAATTTGAGAGAGTTAGCTGGAGTATTGGCTCATGAGGTAAGTCACGTAAGCAACAACGATATGCGTGTAATGAGTTTTGCTGATATTATGAGTCGTTTAACCAGCTTTTTAGCTAATATGGGTAAACTACTACTTTTAGTGAGTCTACCTTTATATTTGATGGGAAGAATGCAAGTTCCCTGGATTGCTATCCTAGTATTGGTTTTTGCTCCAAGGATAGTAGGATTACTACAACTGGCACTATCGCGTACAAGAGAATTTAATGCTGATCTAAGTGCGGCTTTGCTCACCAATGACCCTTCGGGACTGGCCCAGGCGTTGGAAAAAGTAGAGTATTATAGTGGTAATTGGCTGCATCAGATTATGCGCCCAAGTAGGGGGATAGCTGAACCTTCTATCTTCAGAAGTCATCCTGATACTAAAGAACGGATCGAGCGATTAGAATCTATGAAATTGCCTCAGCAGCCCTTTATGAACTTTTCAGATGGAGAACCTTCCAGTCTGTTATTGGAACAATATGCCGAAACTTTGTCTAATCGCTCGCGTCCTGGTGGATTTTGGGTATAACTATTTCCCTACAAAGACCTTTTTCAATTTGGTTACATCCTTGTCGTCCACAGTGAGGTGAACGTCTCGTTGAGGGAAGGCAATGGTAATGTCTACTTCACGGAAGAGTTTATCGACCGTAAAACGTAAATCACTTTGCACAATCTCAATATCCCAAGTATTAGAGGTCCAAAAGTTAAGTTCAAAATTAAGGCTGTTGTCCGCAAAATCTTTAAATAATACGTACGGCTTTTCGGGTTTAGATACGATATCTTCGTGAGCGTAGGCCGCTTCGATGAGCTTTTCTTTAACCAATTCCACATTAGAACCATAGGCTACTCCTACGGCAATCTGAAAGCGTGTAGTAACGCTACGATTACTACTCCAGTTGATTACATTATCGGACATAAACTTAGAATTGGGTACAATGATTTCAATAGAGTCACGTGTTTCTACGGTAGAGGTACGTACCCCAATAGAAGTAACTCGCCCTACGGTAGCATTCATTTCTACCATGTCACCTACTTTTACTCTCCCTTCAAACAATATAATCAACCCTGAAATTAAATCGTTGGCAATTTGTTGCAAACCAAAACCAATCCCTACAAATAGTGCCGCAGAGCCTGCCAATAAAGCGGAACCAATATGCATACGATTAAGCATAATGGAAATGGCTATGACATAAATGACGTATTTTGTAATCTGAAGAATGGCAAATTGTTTCCCTCGGTCAATGGCTTTTACCTTAGCCAAACGACGAGTGATGACCCTTTGCAAAAACCAAATGAGTAATCGGGCACTTGCATAAATAATAATCAGGACTAAAATATCAGTCAAAATGCGACCCACAGTAAGATTACTGCTGGGAATCAGCTCAATATTCCAGAAGTCTTTTGATTTCTCGAGAATTTCTTGAGTTTTTTGACCGACATGTTTGGAGGTATCCTGAATAGCCTTAGTAGTGTCTTGAAAGAGTAGCAGTGTCATTTTAAATTATATGTGGAGGTGGAAATTATGAATGCTATTAATATGATGAGCTAAAAATAAAAAAGCCTGAAACAAAGTTCAGGCTTTTGTAAGAAAATATATAAATGATTTAAAAAATGTCTGTGACTCTCTTGAGGCAGCACTTATTTTTTAGCAATCGTATATTTTTTTGCTTGTTCTTTTGACAAAGTAATTTCCTTTTTGATTTCAGGTTTTACTTCAGCTGTTTTCTTTACAGAAGTTGTAGCCAAATAAGGAGCAATTACCAATGCTACTACTGACATCAATTTCAATAGAATGTTCAATGAAGGACCAGAAGTATCTTTGAAAGGATCACCTACGGTATCACCTACTACTGCGGCTTTGTGAGGATCAGAACCTTTGTAGAAGGTTTGATCTTTTCCTTGTACTTTGATTTTAACTCCTTCTTCAAACATTTTCTTGGCGTTATCCCAGGCACCACCAGCATTTGACTGGAAGATTGCCATCAATACCCCAGCTACAGTTACACCAGCCAACAAACCTCCTAACATTTGAGGATCTTGACCAGCCGCTTTGGCACCAAAACCAATCACAATAGGAGCAAAAATAGCTACGATACCAGGAAGTACCATTTGACGGATTGAAGACTGAGTAGAAATAGCCACACACTTGTCATATTCGGCAACCCCATCCGCTTTCTCAAAAGTCTCACGGTCTTTTTCATCCCAATCCTTCATTTCTTTGCCTTCGTTCTTGCGCATTACATTTAATGCCGCTTTTAAGGCAGGAATGTCGTTAAACTGGCGACGAACCTCTTCAATCATTGCCATGGCTGCTTTACCTACTGCTTGCATCGCCATTGCTGAGAATAAGAATGGTAACATACCACCGATGAACAATCCAGCCATTACATCAGGACGAGACACATCAATGATACCAATACCAGCAGTTACTTTAAATGCACTAAATAAAGCCAAAGCAGTCAAAGCCGCAGAACCAATAGCAAAACCTTTTCCGATGGCAGCGGTAGTGTTACCTACTGCATCTAATTTATCGGTTCTTTGACGAACTTCCTTAGGCAATTCACTCATTTCGGCAATACCACCAGCGTTATCTGAGATAGGACCGTAAGCATCTACTGCCAATTGGATACCAGTGTTTGCTAACATACCTACTGCCGCAATTGCGATTCCGTAAAGGTTGGCCAATTGGTAGGCGCCAATTACGGCCGCAGCAATAATAAGAATAGGAATAGCGGTAGAATACATTCCTACACCTAAACCAGCGATAATATTGGTAGCAGAACCCGTAGAAGATTGCTGTACAATAGATTTTACTGGACGAGTACCAGTACCAGTGTAGTATTCGGTAATCAAACCAATCAAAAGCCCAGCAACTGCTCCAATGATGGTAGCAAAAAATACATTTAAAGAAGTATACTCAAATTTGCTTGCTCCTATGCCTACGCTCCAGGATTGAGGAAGTACGTTGGTGATTAAGAAGAAAGATAGGACAATCAAAATTCCAGTAGAACCAAATTCACCAATGTTTAAGGCTCTTTGTGGGTTACCACCTTCTTTTACTTGTACCATAAAAGTACCAATGATAGAAGTAACAATACCCAAACCAGCCAACATTAATGGCAATAATACAGCTGATAAACCACCAAAGTTATCGGCAAAACCAGTTGGGCTGATAAATGCAACCCCTAGTACCATCGTACCTATAATAGATCCAATATAAGATTCAAACAAGTCAGCACCCATACCAGCTACGTCTCCCACGTTATCTCCTACGTTATCTGCGATGGTAGCAGGGTTTAAAGGGTGATCCTCAGGAATACCTGCTTCTACTTTACCTACCAAGTCAGCGCCTACGTCGGCTGCTTTGGTGTAAATACCACCAGCCACACGAGCAAACAAAGCAATAGAAGAAGCTCCAAAAGAAAAACCAGTCAATACATTCAATACAATACGTAATACATTGCTTTTGTCAGCGGCAGCACCTACGTCCCAAATAAAGAAATATATAGAAAATAATGCGCCTAAACCTAATAAGGCTAAACCAACTACTCCTAGTCCCATTACAGAACCACCAGTAAAAGCTATTTTTAGAGCGTGACTCAAACCTGTACGAGCAGCATTGGTAGTACGTACGTTGGCTTTAGTAGCTACGCGCATACCAAGAAATCCAGCCATGGCTGAACAAACTGCACCTATTACAAATGAAAGAGCAATTAATGGAGAGCTATCAGAAGGGGCAGTTACACCTAATATAATGGCAACGCCAATTACAAAAATTCCAAGAACTTTATATTCGGCTTTGAGGAAAGCCATGGCTCCAGTAGCAATGTTTTGAGCGATGCGTTTCATTTTATCGGAACCAATGTCTTGCTTTGATACCCAAGCAGACCTAATAAATGTGAATAACAACGCCAC
>DMXI01000305.1 GCA_003483885.1 Microscillaceae bacterium | reverse complement strand
AAATGGCTAAAGTCGAGCTTAGTATGTATTCTTTTTCAAAATGAAACATGGGGTGAGTGGTTTCTAGTATTTTAATGATTATGGTTATTATTTTTTATTTCTTCTTGAAAAACCTGTGGTCGTTTCCAACGTTCAGCATTGGGCACATATGATCTTATACAAAGTATTTCATCCAAACTTACGCTTCGTATACATCATACAATTCTTGAAATAAACGATCAATCTCAGGAGGCATACCCTCTATAAAATCCTCAGGTGCAGGCAATGATTTTCCTTCAAGTTTTTCCAGCATGACTGCAGGAATAGGCCTATTATGAGCATCCGATAAAATCACGGTCCAATCTTCCCCCAAATCATCTTTAGGGTCAAAAGCAAACGCAGAAGCTTGATAGTAATCGCTTGGGTAATATTTTTCAATTTTTTCAATCAGCTCAGTACCTTTGGAATACCTTGGTTCCGATTTCCAATAAATCATCAAAACAGTGGCTTTATCGGTTTGAGGGTTTTCTATCAACCACTCAAGAAACGACGAATAAGCATCCCAGTTCCATTCCATCACCATTTGGTGCCAGGTTTTGGCAGATAAATTAGGCACGATGCTAAGAAGAACTTCTTCAAAAAACTCATCTATTGTTTCCTCATCTTTTAGGGCTCTATTGAGCATTTTTTCGGCTTCAGTTTTAAAATTCATCAGGGATCGATAAGGGATTAAAGTTCGACATAAATAATTATTGATGCAGGGCTATCGCAGATTTAATATATGCTACATACTTTGCATATGTATTGTCTGGGTTTTCAGTTACTTGATAGCTTATAGAAATGGAATTCTTATAAACGAGGTCAAATTTTATCCAGCCTCCTATTTTTTTGATCACATATTTGGGTTGTTCTTTCCCGATTATAAAATCATATTCAAAATCTTTGAGAAACTGATTGTGAATGAGGGTAATATCTATCAGCTTTTCGCCATTGATCAGTGAAAAGTTTTCAATATTTCTTCCCAGAAGTGGTTCAAAGTATACATCAGAAAGGCAGTAGTTTTCGTGATAGAAAACGAACACATTCTTTAGATTATCAAAACTCAGAATGGTTTCTGAATTTCTTGGGAGGATAAAAAGCTGGTTGGGTTTACCTTTTACATAACATATGATATCACCCTCTATGGTTGACGCAAGTTGGATGGCTTTCTTGAAATCATCTTCTGAGAATACCTGGGTAAACTCCCAGTACTCATCATCTGAAAAGGTACTGTAAATTACCTGGTCATCTGGTTCGGTAATATTGATGATTCCGCAATAGGTACCATATCCGTACTTGCCGACAAATTCACGATAAGATGTTGGTAAATCGTTGTTTTCGTTTTTGACAGGTTCTGAAAATGTGATTACGATCATAATTTGATTCAATGAATTACAACCACTCAATATACAACATTCATTTATTTTAGTTTTACAAGCCAGGTTTACCTAGAGGTAAAGTTAAAAGAGTGGAGATTCAAAAACGGGATACTATAGGGCTTTGCAGGACTGAAATAAAAGAGAGAAGTATTGTACTAAGCCTGGGTAAGAAGACTTGATACAATTGGAGGTTTACTCTGCGCTAATCTTATCCGCTTTTATGGGAGAGTAGTCCTGCTTTACTTTGCCATTCACTATTATTTTGTCAAAATAGCACTTCGTTCCAGTGGCCTTATTTACATCTTCGGTATTTTGAATATGAAAATGCAAGTGTGGCTCTGACGAATTTCCTGAGTTTCCGCAAAGTCCCAAAAGCTCCCCTTGCTTTACTTTTTGCCCTTGCTTTACCGCAATGGAGTGTTGTTTAAAGTGGGCAAAAAATAAATACTCGTTATTCGCAGTTTTTAACACCACGGTATTGCCTGGCACATAGTAAGTATTCATTTCTCTTGGTTTATTGTCTTTGATGCCATCTACTACCAATACCACTTCTGCATCGCAAGGAGCGATGAGCTTTTGACCAAATGCATAATAGTCTTCATTAGAAGCGCCATTTGTTTTGTAAGACTTCCCGTGTTTATCCGTCATCACGATGTCAAAAGCATTTTTTTGAGCTTCTATGTTTGCATGATAGTTTAATTCAGGGGTATCGCCCCCCCAAACCACCGTCCATTCTCCTTCAAAAGGCAGAATTAGTTTGGTTTGATTCCTGGTCAGTTTAGGAAGATCAACTTCTTTAAAGGGTTTGATGAACAACCCATCTATTTCAGCTCCGCCATTGAGCGAAATATTCAACGCAAAAGTACCCCGCTCAAAGGTGGTTTTATAAGAGGCAAAAGTTTCGTTTTCATACCGTATAAATTGTCGGTGCTTGATTTTACCTGCCTGACTCTTAAGTCTTTTGACCGTAATGGTAGTTGTCTCGAGGGGGAGCCTCGCCTTTAGTTGGTCAGAGAACATGTCAAATATTTTTTGGTATTCGTTGGCATTGTAATGTTGCTCAAATAAAGCAGACACCTTTTTAGCGGCTTGGGTTTCCACTTGACCAAAGCTAAAAAGTGGTGCCAATATCAAGAGTATTAAAAAGAGATTTTTCATATACTTATTATTCTTTTTGATTTATAATTTTAGGTAGTCTACAGTACTTTATTCTTCTTCTAAGGCTTTGATGAGTTCATTTACCTTGGTTAATTTGGGTTGAACAAATCGCTTGGTGGAGATCTTGTTTAAAATGTAAATAATGGCTCCAACTACCAGGCAGATGCCCCCGACTTTGATGAGAAAGCTTGCTTGGTCAGGCTTACCTTCAGATAAACCAACCATGAACAAAAAGGAAAATGAGATCAGAGGCAAGGCATACCAAAGCAATACATTGTCTCGTAGCTTTTTTTGCAATTCCAGGTAAGCCCTGGTTTTATGGAGGTATTCCAGGTAATTATCTGCGTATTGTTCGGGGATTTTCTTCTTGGTTTTAGCGATGACAAACAAAATGTAGAGTGCCCATAATATGATCAACCCTGAGGCTATTTTTGTCAAGATTTGGGGAAAGATAAAGATGTACATCAGGAAAATAGGAATGATAACGATGACTCCCATAGTTTCTCTTAGATAGAGCCGCTTCATACCTTTGTGAAAACTATCTACATTGGATTGAACCTCTATCATAAAACGTGATTTCTCAAACTTTACCTGCTCTTGTTGAGGCGAAGATTGCCAGAGTTTTTTTAATTCGTCTTCCGTCATGATTGCTCGATTATACAGTTCAACAATTTCTTTTTAATTCGTTTAATTTTGACCGCTACGTGGTTTTCGGTCAACCCTAGCACCTCTGCAATTTCCCGATAAGCCAATTCTTCCAGGTAAAGTGTAAGTACCCCTTTGTCTGCTTCATTCATCATTTTGATGCAACTGCGCAGAAACAGGAGCCGCTGATTTTCCTCTTCTGTCAGGGGTGGGCCTTCGTATTGCGATAGCATTACACTATCCATATTGACAAAATGCTTTTTCTTTTTGATGAGCTTTGTTTGCGCATTGAGGCAAATATTCAAGGTGACTCTATACATCCAGGTATCTATAGAGCTTTTGGCTTTGAACGAAGACATTGATTTCCAGATATTTATAAGAACTTCCTGGAAAAGGTCTTTTTTATCTTCGCTGTCTCTGGCATAAACTGAGCAAATACGAAGTATTTTTTGCTTGTTTCGTTCCACCCCTGTTAAAAAGGTGTTTTCAAGTTCTGAATCCATTGGCATTGTGTTGTGTCTACTTGTCTTAGTGAGGCGAATGCACTAAATATGACAGTTCAGCTATTTTTTTTCAAAAAAAAATTAAACGATGCCGAAAATGATCGTGGAGAAGTAATGAATTGGTGCTTGTAAAAATCAAAATAAGGTAAATAGAAGGGCAGGGGATAGCTTGGCGGAAGGGGAAGTTTTATGGAGATAATTTAGGAAAAGTTAATGGTTTTGGGGATTACTCGAGATTGATCTATTCTTGCAAAGAGGCCCAATATAAAATATCACGAAAGTCAATTTTGGCTTTTTCGGTCAAATCAATCACTTCATCCAGATCACCTTTGGCTAATTTTAAAATGGACAACTTGGTGTATTTTAGTTGGGATTTGGATTGAGCCATGATATGATTTAGGTTAATTGAAGAGAGCGCGTCGATTACCAATGCAGCTTCCTGAGTGCTAAATTCCTGATTGACTATATCAATAATGCTTTGATCCATTGTTTTCGTTAATTTTACAAAATGAAGTTGGTATGACTTAAATACATAAGCGTAGAGCTTGGAAGGTAACCAGTGATCAGTTTTTATTAAACAAAATCATTTGCGCTTTGCCCAGCGATCAACGTTTGATACAATTCATGGGCACTTCGTTCTACCCAGCATTCCGCGAGTTTATCATTTTTTACAGTCCAGATAGCAATCCCTGTAAAAGAAATAAAACGATGATCAGGCTTAAGGCCAAAAAGCCCATTATTCTTACCAGAACAAATCCAGCGAGACACCACTTTATCTTGCTTATCATTATAAAATATGTCTACGCTTTCTGTCTTGGCATCTATGAGTTGTTTGTGAAACGCTCCCACCCATTTTTTAAACTCCGCTCTTCCCTTTACTTCTTTGCCTGCGGTAGTAATTACATAATCCTCTGTCATCAATTCGTCAATGGCATCTAGTTCATGAGGAGCGTGCCACACTCGGTCAAAAAACTCCAAAACGAGCTTTTCAGGTAAGGCGGTTGGTTTCTCATTCATATCTTTCAGGGTTTAAATTACAAATTGCTTCCAGTGATTGAATATAAAAAAACTATTTTACTCGTGACCTATTTTCTTGCTTTAGAGTTGGTGGTTTTAAGCAAGGTATAACATTGCTACGAGATCAGCGAGTCTATAACTTCGTTTAGCTAAAAAATCTTGAAATCAGTAGGCAAAATTTACCCTGTGAAAAATGTTGGTTTGTACTTTTTATTAAGAGCTTGTTTAAATTTTCGTTTAAAGTAAATTTTTTGATGCATTTTGGGATTAGATGCGTCAAATTTTG